>CALMWK010000099.1 GCA_937873375.1 Candidatus Bathyarchaeota archaeon | reverse complement strand
TGTCAAAGAAGGTGTCGCCAGTGTTGAGGTTTGCTGGGATTATGAAGTCGTCGCCTAACGAGCCTGTTTCAAGGTTAAGCGTAATTTGCTCTTGAAGCGGCGAAGCGCCGGAGAAGCCTGTTGTTATGTTGAGGCTTATGGTGTTTCCTTGCACTTGGGTGACTTCCATTCTTGCCCAGGTTGCATTATGGTCTGGTGGTACAGTGCCTGTTATGGTTACTTGGTATTCTATCCAGTCGCCAGTTTTGACACCAACAGAAATTGAGGCGTAGGCGACAGCTGGAATTGCAAATAATAGAAGGGTCAGCAGAATGATTGATGATGCCTGTTGTTTGTGCATTTTGTCACTCTAGTTTGTTAGGGCTTCAGCTTTTATAAGCTTGCTCAAAGAGCAGTTTCTCTGCAGAAGAAATCTGCCTGATTTTAAGGCTGAAAGGTTTTTTCTATAATGACTATATAGTTTATGTGGAATATGCGTAAAAGCAGCCAACCCATACATAGTTTTGAAGACAAAGTGAGGTGAAAGAAAACATGTTGTCACGAGATTGTGATGGATGCTCTCAACTTAAAGCATGCAGCAAACGCTACCAAATAGTCAACAGAGGCGAAAAAGTGTACTGTTCCGACGGCACAGCACATCTGGTTGATGGGGCAGCGGTGCAGCAAAACGTTGACTTATACGAGCAGCACTACGAACTATTCCAATAAGTTAAACCCGTTTTTTACAAACAGTAACTTTGGCTTATGTTATTTTGGGTCTTTTGGGGTTAGATTGTCTTTTGCTTTTTATTTGGCGTAGCATTTCTGAAGCGGAAAACGCGTCTTCTGCCTTGGCTAATCTTTTGACTCGATGCAAATCTATTCGCGCGCCGCAGTATGGGCAGGTTTTTGTTTTCTGCTCAATTGTTGCGAGCAGTAAGCCGCTGCATTTGTTGCATTCGATGATGAATGTGATGGGCATAACGTGCGCCTCTAGCGAAAGACTTTTCCACACACAGTTAGATAACATTATGGGAGAACGTGCATACTGTGAGCAGGGCAGAAAAGTTGAAGACTTCGCGTTTAATGGATATAGCGTTTAGTTTCTTCAAGAAAGAAGGCTACAAGGTTAAAAATGAAGCCTCAAGTCTAGATGGGTTCAGCGGGGTCACGCGGCAGTTTGACCTCATTGTCCAGAAAGGCAAAGACGAGCAGGTTGTGTGGATTCGCGACTGGAACCGCACGATTGGGGTTAACGTGATTATTGGTTTGGATACTGCTTCATCGGATGTGGGTTTGGCAAATCCGATTATGATTGGGGAAAAGTTCAGTGACCATGCGAAGTCTTATTCGAACAGGCGCAAAATTACGCTTTTGACGAAGCAGAAAATGACTTCAAGTCTTCGATGAAAACAGAATTTGACTTGGTAGGTAGCCTACGTTTTTCCTCTACCCCTTCCCCTCTACAGTTTTTCAAAATAAAGCAAGACACAGAAAACAATGCGCACGCACCTATAGTTATCACAAACCCCATTCGGCACCCTTTTTTAGCTTTCCCACAAAGAAACGCTTATAGGCTAAAGTTGGGATAAAGCTTCAGAAGCCCCAGCTTTTGGGCGGGTAGATCAGTCTGGCATGATCGCCACGTTGGCATCGTGGAGGTCGCGGGTTCAAATCCCGCTCCGTCCACCAAAAAATTTTCTGCATTTGCCTTAACCCCAGTATTGGTTGTGTGGATTTTGGGCAAAATTATTATAGACACCTTGATAGGAGTAAGGTGAAACGAGGAGATACCGTGGTCAGTTTTCGCTCCCTAACCTTCGCAATTATCCTGTCCTGTTCCGTGCTTTTCATGGGCAGTCTTCTGGTTCCAGCACATGCTGAGGCTATACAGCCAGACTCAGTTTTCATGCATAACACTGCTTTGCCATCTGCGCCAAACTCGGATTTGCCCTCTTTGTTGGCTTCAGGTGACCCTGTAGCGAATTATGACGAACAACTGGGGTTAACTTTCACTGAGAGTTTCTCCAGTTTAGCTTACAATGTGACGGCTTTGGGTTTGACTGATGATTACGGCGTTGGACCCGCGTATCTTTTGAATGGGTTAACGAGTGCAGGTTACTGGTACCAAGTGGGTGTGTCGTATAATTGGCCGTACTCAAGTGGGGGTCACGTTAACGGGTTTTACTTAAGCTATAACGTGTTTAACTCCGCTGGAACGGTGGTTCTTCCTTCCAACGGCGCTGGAGGAATATTGCCCTTCTCGGGGTCGGTGCATTCAGGTGATTTAGTTCTTCTCAGCTTAAATTTCAGCGGTAGCAACGTCATTATGTACGCCAAAGACTGGAACACAGGCGCATCCGCCAGCGTATCCTACAGTGCAAGAGGCTCCACATCTTTTATTGGGTTGCCGAGTGCTCCTTCAAATTCACATGGTTTCTTTAGCGGTCTCATGACCGAGTGGTATCATGTTCTTCCGTACTATGGTGATATGACTGCGGTAACCTACACTAATCGTGCCTTTAATTTGTCGTCTGGGTGGATGTGGATGGACGAATGGAACCCTGCAAATCAGGCTTGGAGTGGACGCTGGTCTGACTACGTTCTAGCGCAGTACAGTTCTGACCCGAGTAAGCTGCAACAGTTCTCTTCACATGGTGCTGTAGTGTTCAGTAACGCATCCACTTTGATTACCGGCTCTATAGGGGCACTTGGAACAGAAACCACCACCCTAACACTGTTGCCCGCAGGTCAATCAACCCCGCTTTCCGTCACCAACCAATTCGCCATAACCTACACCCATAACAACGAAGCCCTATCAGCCTATACGCAAAACGGAACAGCAACGTTAACTTCCGACGCGAACACCAACATAATCGTGTCGTGGTCTTCAACGGGTTCAACCTCTCAGGAAAAATGGGTTCTCAACGCAAACAGCAATGTCGCCTCGACAGTTTCTGGCACTAACTTGACGCTGTACTACTATGACCTCCTTGCCCAACCTGCAAGCTACACGATTGTAGGCAGCGGAAACCCCCAGAACCCCGTAGTAACCTACACCACAGCGCCTTCAGACTCGTCAGGGCAGGAATCTTCGCAATCAGTCAGCCTGCTGCTTTTGGAGTCTACGCAAACCATATGGGCACTACGAGGTTCCACAGTTTCCGTCATTAACCCTATTCCAACCAGTTCTTCTTCAGAGCAATGGGTAACCCCGACCACCACGTGGACCATCACGGGACCAAACCAGTTGTCTTCACAAATTTCCTACACTCACCAGTTTCTGCTCGCGGTCACTGGAGCGCAGGTGAGCCCGCAATGGTACAACAGCGGCGCCACAGCCCAAGTCTCCGTTTCAGGCGTTTCGGGTAGAGCATCCGGCATGGGGCAAAGAGTAACCTCATACTCTGTTGATAATGGTGCTTCAACAACTGTCCAGCCGACCACAGGAACAATTGTAATTCCTGTTTTAATGAACGCAGCACATCAGCTTCAAGTGAGTTCAGTTAGGCAGTATCAAGTAACCTTGGATTCTTCGGTTGCAAAGATGCTGGCTGCAATTACGTCTCCCACCATCAGTGGAGACAACTACTGGTATGATGAGGGCACATCGGTACAGCTATTTTTGAATAGCATTACAAGCCGTTCGGCAGGCACCGGCGAAAGACTAACCTCCTATTCAGTGAACGGTGCGGTGACTCAGGTTTCAACTGCAAATCAGGTCACCGTACTCGACATAGGCTCACTATTATCTCCGCAAACAGTGTCCGCTACAACTGCAATGCAATTCCAGCTCAGCACGATGTCAGGCGCCATAGAATCAATCACTGCCCCACCTATTGCAGGCGACGCAGGATGGTACGACACTGGAACCTTAGCCACAGTTACCTATGATTATTCATGGAACTTAGCGGCTGACCAGTCACGGGTTAACTCAGTCAGCTACAGCATAAACCAAGATGCGGCAACTGCACTGAGCAGGTCAGGAAGCGGAACCTTCGCGGTTCAGGTGGCACTAACCGAACCAAAAAGTGTACTTGTGTCGTCAGTTACTCAGTATCACTTGGCTTTATCTGGCGGCTCTGATGTTGTGCTGTCTGAGGTTTCACCCACTGGCGATTCATATTTTGATTCGGGGGCAACGCTTACCGCAACTACGCCTTATGTGTGGGGCTTAACCGATGGGAACACGCGGCAAAGTCTATTTGCGTACACACTTAACGGTGAAACCGTAAACGTTACAAGAGCCGAAACGGGGCGCTTCACCACGCCAGCCATAACTTTTGACGGCGCTCACGTCTTAGTTTTCCAGTCGGCGGTTCAGTACTTAGTTGCCTTCCAGTTCAAAGATAACCACGGCGCAAACACTTTTACGCCTACCGCTTTCCAAATCGAAACCCGAGACTCCACAATTGTTGATGTTCCAACGTTTAATGTTTGGCTTGACAACGGAACCACCTTCCAAGTTCACAGCGTCATTTGGCAAAACGCGGAAGTTAAACCAACCTTGCAGACAAGCTATGTTGCCACTGCACCCGTCAATGAGGTAATTCTTTGCAGGGTTTTTAACGCAAAGCTTGTTGCCTTGGACTACCTCGGGCTTCCAGTAAGTGGTGCACAGGTTGCGGTGACGTTTGCTAACGGAACGGTCATTCACACGGTTACTACTAACGATGGAACAGTGAGTTTTTCTTTGATTCCGCTGGGAACTTTCAACGCTGAAATCTCGTATTTAGGTACTTCAACCACGGTTGTAGGTGACGCCGCTAATCAAGCTGTGGCGACTGGGAGAGTGTTTAGCAGTGTTCCTACTTTCGCGTTAATCGCTGCTGTGGCAATGGTTGTTGTCACGGTGGCTGTAGCTGTGTTTATCCGAAGGCGCCACCGTTCGGCTGAGGCAAAACTGTAGATTTACCTGAAGGAGATACCAAACGTGACAGCGTGACTTAAATCTACAATAGGCAAGTTTTAAAAGCATCCTTCATTAAACATTCTGCTTCAAATGGTGAATTTGATGGTTAATGAAGGAAAAGCCAGACTATTCAAAAACTCACAAGGCAGATACCTAATTTACCTACCCGTAGATTTAGCTGAAGACAGTATGTTCCCATTTAAAGTTGACGATTCTATGCATGTACGCATTGGTTTCAAACAGGGCGAAAACGTGCTCACGGTAACAAAGTGGAAAGAAGAAGACGATAAAACAAAATAGGTCTGTATATGTCTTTGCCCTTTTTTTGGCAGTGTTTGCAGTTTATAGGCGGTCTTTTTCAGGGTTTATCGCGTCTACGACACCAATTTTCCTCTTAAATTCTGCTATGAGACTTTCAGTTGTTTTCCTCATTTCTTCTTGGTACTTGCGGAAAGCAACAGGCGTTTCATCCTTAGCGGGCAATTCCTTCGTGTAGGGCCACTTGACGGCGACTTCGGTGCCTAGTTCGTTTTTGTTAAACAAGAATTCTATCTCTAACGCTTTTCCTACCCAGCTTGGACTGTACTCGACGAGTAAGTAGCGGGGTGGAACGTGTTTTTTTATGGCTATATTTTTTAAGCCAACTTCTTCTAGTGCTTTTTGGACTCGCATTGAAGTTTCTTCTATGTCTGCGTTGACTTGATATTTCTCTTCCAGTGTTTTTAGCCGCATCTTTTGGACACTGAGGTATAGGATTAGTTGTTTTTCTCATAAATCTTGCTCTCCATCAGAGGCGTCTCTCAACTATACCTGCCAAAATGTGTTGTTACTGCTTTTGGCGTTTTTATGCAAAAGTTGCTGGAAAGGACAGTTTAAGTCCTGCCTCTTCCTTGTGTTTAATGGAGATTTTTTCCTTGAATTTGCCAATTGCAAGTAGCTCTTTGAGTTCTTCCTCTACGGGTTCAGGTCTTGAACAGAAAATCACTTCTGCTCTTTCGTTGGTCCACACGGTTAAGCCTCTAGTTTTGCCTTTATGAATCAAATGCAGAAACGCGTTTTCCTCATCCACCTGCAACAGTGCAACGACATTAGACCCTTTCAGAGCGCACCATAGCTCGTACACTGCGGCGTCCACGTTTTCAGATTGGTTGAGCATCTCTCCAAAATAATGCGGGATAACTTCTGAATCCACAAAGCCGACTTTGTCACTTTCAAAAACATGCGTCTTCAGTTTCTCTTTGAGCTCTGCGAAATTTTGGACTCTGCCATTGTGCACTGAAACAATGGTTAGTTTTGGCTGGAAGGTTTCAACGTAGGGTTGCGCAGCTTCACGAAACTGCACGGTGCCCATAAGTTCATCACTTGGAAATCTTACATGCCCAAGCAAAACCGAAGCGTCAGCAAAGCGTCCATTCACAGCTTCAGATAGTTTAGCTACAGGGGAGTCTTCATCTGTTTTTCCAACTTTCTCGGCTATTATGTTGCCGTCTTGAAGCATAACTGCTATGCCTGCACCGTAACCCCCGACAGGCGTTGCTTCGTCTGGGTACTTGCTGCCCTCTAACTTTTTGAGAATCTGAAAAACTCTGCTCATAGACACTGGGTTTTTGAGGATAAACCCGAAAATGCCGCACATTTCAAGGGTGCCTCCTAAAATTACTTTGCCTGTTCGAACTAATAGCTTTTCATGTTGCGCTACAAACACGGCAGATAAGCATAAGCCGAGCGTTTCAGGTTTTGTAGAGGTAAATTCTGTGGGCGTGCATGCCACTGTGAACATGCGCCGTCTTGGCTGGTTTGAAGTGGAGCAACTGGTAATCGTAGGTTAACACTTTGACGCCTTTTCTGCACTCTTCCTGTATCTTTTCTGAAAGCTTCGCTGCGATTGTGGGGAACGGATATACGTAGATGGCATCGAAGGGCGACAGGTCCACCGCGAAAAGGTCAGCACATGCAACATCCACTTTGCCGTTAAACGCGGTTCTTTTAATTTTGCTTTTAGCTTCCAACAGTAACTGGCGGTTGATTTCAAAACCTACGCAAAAGCAGCTAAATTTTTCAGCCGCCCGGATCAGCACGTCGCCTTCACCGCTGCCTAAATCAGCAAAAACATCGTTTTCGTTAAGGTTAATGAGGTTTAGCACCGCGTCAATAACGGTTGGCGGGGTAGGTAAGTAAGGGTAATCAATGAACATACGAAGTAACCATGAATTATCTTCGAGGTACATTCGATGAGCAGCCTGCGGCAAATGATAGTGCACAGGGGTTGCTTCAAATAGTTTTTGCTTCCGCTAACAGAACCAAATGTTGCAAAACAAAAAATGTGGGGTTAGTAGTTTTCAGCCCAGACTTCAAAGTAGCTTTGGGGGTGACTACACACTGGGCATATCTTTGGTGCCTCGGCGCCTTCGATGACGTGACCGCAGTTTCTGCACTTCCACTTAATTGGCGCATCTTTCTTGAAGACTTTGCCTTGTTTCACGTTGGCAAGTAGCTTTAGGTATCTACGTTCATGGTAGGCTTCGACTTTGGCGACTTGGCGGAAAATGTTGGCTACTTCTTTGAAGCCTTCCTTCTCTGCAGTGTCTCCAAAGTTGGGGTAAAGCATGGTCCACTCTGTTTTCTCTCCGTCTGCCGCTGCTTTGAGGTTATCCGCAGTTGTAGCAATGATGCCTGCAGGGTAAGCTGCAGTTATTTCAACCATTCCGCCCTTGAGCTGTTTGAAGAAGAGTTTGGCGTGTTCCTTCTCGTTGTCGGCTGTTTCTTGGAAGATGGCGGATATTTGTTCGTAGCCTTCTTTTTTGGCGACGCTGGCAAAGAAGCTGTAGCGGTTTCTGGCTTGGGATTCTCCTGCGAAGGCTGCTAGAAGGTTCTTTTCGGTTTGGCTGCCTTTCAATTCCATAATAAGTTCACCTATAACTGATTGTTACGGAAGGGAAAAATAAAAACAATTCCAGAAAAATTGCACCTTTTAGACGGTAATGGAACACAGCAACTTCTGGTTACGATTAAAATGAGAAAAAGAAGAAGGATGTTGTGTGTTTAGATTTTCTTCTTTTCTAAAACTTGCCTAAAAGTCTTGCCACAGCACGCGAACAAGCCTATTGTAAGTTGAGTCCGTTTTCCTGCTTTATCTGGTTTGCCAGCCATCTTCCACGTTTTCTTTGCGGTTTTGACGTCTTTTCCACAATCAGGGCATTTTGCCATTTATTTTCCTCCCTGATACATCGTTTATGTATGTTACAGCATAAAACATTTTCCATCAATAACCCCCGCAGAAGCAATAAAAAAGAAACCAGCACAAAATTGCAGTTAATTCAAAAAAAGTCGGTTTTCTACGAGAACAGCTTTTCCGCCACACGCCCATAAACGTCCAAGGCACCATCAGAAAACAAAACAAAAACCACTTCCACAAGCCCGTCAGCTTCTTCCAAAAACTCCTTCATCGCCCTCAAAGCCACAAAGCTTGCCTTCTCAACAGGATAACCGTACGCACCTGTACTTATCGAAGGAAACGCCACCGTCCGCAACCCCTCAGAAACCGCCAAACCCAAACAGTTCATATACGCATCCCTCAAAAGCTCTGCCTCACCACTATTTCCGCCATGCCAAACTGGGCCAACTGTGTGAATAACGTGTTTAGTTTTCAAGTTGCCACCCAAAGTAATGACCGCTCTGCCCGTTGGAAGACCATCCAGCCAAGTAACGGCACGTATTTTTTTGCATTCTTCAAGTATTTTTGGTCCGCCTTTGCGGTGAATTGCGCCATCCACGCCTCCACCACCCAGCAACGACGAATTAGCAGCGTTCACAATGGCGTCTGTCGCCATATCTGTTATGTCGCCCTTGACTAACCGAACGATTGCTTTCCCCACTTGAAACTCATATCTCACCATTATGCATTACCTCACACGAATGTACTGATTACCTGCCATAGTGCAGAGCTGAAAAACCACGCTCCAAAACCAACAAAAACTGCCACACAAAAGAACGCGATACCCTGATGTACACGTTTAGTCCAGAAGCGATGAGACTTGAAAATAACAAACGCAACAACCGCGTACCAAACAAAATCGCACAACCAGTGAACCCCCGCAAACACAGAAAAACCCGCCAACCCAAACAATCTAGCATTCAAAATAAGTGCAGTACCAATGGTTAGCCACCACAAAATGAAGCCCGGATTAGCCGCTGTTGTCCGTATTCCCGCAAAGAGTGAATCTTGTCTTGAGCCAGCATATTTATCGCCAACTTTATTCCTGTTTTGAAACGTTTGAACGCCAAGAAACATCATCAATAAGCCACCGAGAAGACTCACCGCAATCTGCACAGCGTCAGGAATAGCGAATTCGCTTAATACAAAGAATATCAGGAACATGAGCGGAAACTCCACAATCCCATGCCCAAACGCGATGAGAACCCCCGCTGTTTTGCGTTTTGCCGCCTTCTCGATAGTCACCGCAAACAAGGGTCCTGGCAAAAGTACCCCTGACATCGAAATTACAATAACTGAAGCCAAGAAAACGTAAAAGTCCGCGATGACAACCATCAACTCAGCTCCAAGGTATACAAATGCATCACAAAAACATGCTCAAAAACGTTACTTAAGTAGTCACTGTTTTCCGCTAAGCTTGCGCTGCATTATCGCCACAATCTCTGTGCTGTCCTTTGCCGCAGCATAATCTTCAAGCAAAGCAGCGTTCAACTCAAAAAACGTGTGCCCCCACGTAAAAATCGAAAGCAACTCTTGCGCTTCACCCTTAAAACCTGCAATGTACAATGCAGCAGCCAAAGCTTCCGCCGTAGTGAGCTTGGTTGCCTTAGCAAAATTAGTCGGATTCCCCGCGATTAAGACGGGTAGACACCGTGAAGTTCCCTTC
Organism: Candidatus Bathyarchaeota archaeon; assembly: GCA_937873375.1. Lineage (GTDB taxonomy): Archaea > Thermoproteota > Bathyarchaeia > Bathyarchaeales > Bathycorpusculaceae > JADGNF01. Next base: position 9,529 of record CALMWK010000099.1, on the reverse strand, counting down.
ACATGGTGTGATAGAACTTTTTCTGCGTGCTCCCAACTGCAATCCAGTGCGGCAAGCCCAAAATCTGCAACGCGCTGCCTATCCGCAGGCGAAAACGCAATCTCTCCAAACGGATTAAGAATTATAGCCCGTTTAGGCATAAACCGTGTCCTAGTTACTATTCTTGCAAGCCCATGGCGCTTCAGTTTTGTGCCCGTGCAACGTTTGGGGTCACACTGATTCGCGTGGTAAATGGTCAATCGGACTTTAGACGCATTTTCCACTTGTGTTTCGCACCTTCACATGACTCATTGGGTCATTCAAAACCTGTGGAATCCACTCCAGCAAATCAGATGCAACCATATGAGGACCCCCTTCAGCAGCTACAAAGTCGCCTGCAGCACCATTGATGAACGCTCCAGCAACCGCAGCCTCAAACGCATCAACCTTCTGCGCCAGCAACCCGCCTACCACACCTGCGAGAACATCGCCTGTGCCGCCAACCGTCATGCCTGGATTACCTGTAAAGTTCAGCTTCACACGTTCCCCATCAGAAACCACATCCACCGCACCCTTCAGCAAAATCACTGCGCCAAGAGCCTTAGCTGTTTTCTGCACTTCAGCAACACGCTCTTCCAGGTTACCTGATAATTTTTTGCCCGTGAGAATGGCGTACTCTCCTGCATGAGGCGTCACCACAAGCGGCACTTTCAAGCGTCGCTTAAACTCGGCAAACGCCTTTAACCCGTCAGCATCCAAAAGTAATGGTTTGCCTGCATCTTCCACGACGCTCACGCAAGCCTTAACGAATGCTTTGGTGTCTGAATGTAAACCTGCGCCTGGACCCAAAACCACCGCGTCAACCGCATCCAGATGAGTCTTAAGAACGGACAGGTTGCCGCTGTTAAGGTGTTCTCCGTCAAGTTTCACGATAATTAAATCAGGCGAAACCGACGCAATATCATGCGCAGTCCGCTCAGGCGCAGCAGTGAAAACAATGTCTACACCAGTGCGCAAAGCCGCCAAAGAAACCAGCGTAGGGGCACCCGAAAACACTTCACTGCCCCCAATAACCAGCAAACGCCCAAAATCGCCTTTATGAGCGCTGAAAGGACGCATTTTTGTAACCCGCAACACATCACCGGGACCTGCAAACCTTTCCAGCGTAGGTGGCAAACCGATGTCCCGCACAACAACCTCGCCAGTGTATTTCTTTGCGGTTTCTAAACCTTTTTTAGCCTTGTAAAAAGTGACTGTAACATCTGCCTTAACAGCTTTACCTAACACCTCACCAGTGTCCGAATCTATTCCCGTAGGAACATCAATGGCAACTTTAGCAGCCTTAAGCGAATTAATGTACTCAACCACCTGCAGAATGGGTGGCTTCAGTTTACCTTTTGTGCCCGTCCCAAGTAATGCATCCACAACAACATCCGCTTCAACCTTTGGAATCGACGAACTATCAACAACTTCACAGATAGGAATACTGTCCAGCAAAGGTTGAAGTGTACACCAATTCGCAAGCGCAGCTTCATGGTTAATGTCTCGGCTTCGCCCAACCAAAACCACTTCTACTTTGAACCCCATAGCGGACAAATGCCTTGCTACAACAAAGCCGTCGCCGCCATTTCCGCCTAACCCACAAAAAATCACGGTTTTCTGGTTCTTTTTGAAACGTGAACTAATTTCTAAGGCAACGTTGCGTCCAGCATTCTCCATGAGCTGTAAGAGAGAAACACCGAAGTATTCCGCGTTAGTTTCCAACGCGCGCATGTCTTTGCTTGTGATGTATTCAGATTGCATGTGAAGCCCTGAATAATCTATGCTGCCTATAAAAGATAAGCCTATCCTTGAAAAACAGCAAAAGCATGCTATTAAGGCTGCTTGTATACAAAAGCATCAACAAAACACACTAAAATCACGATTACCTGAAGCCAAAACCGCTACATACTATGAATCCGCGAAGAAATAGCAGATTACTTGGTTTTCGGTCGCTGACTTTTAGACTTATACTCTCGCGAAATAATCATAGTGGATGTAACCAACACGTTAGGTACATTCCGGACATGATCAGAAACGAAATCTTCCAGCTTATCTAAATCCTTAGTCATCAATTTAGCTACCACATCGTATTCACCGAAAATCACGTCTGCCTGCTGAACTTCCTCAAATTCAATGAGCTTCTCAGCTACCTGCCGTTCAGTACCTGAACTCACCTTAAACATTACATAAGCTAAAATTGCCAAGTCTTTCACCAAGTAGTCATATTCACTATAAGCCTTAATTACCTTTCCATTACACGGCGGTGCCTTTGGAAAACCTTTATCCACAACAAACCAATAACTTACTGCCAAGCCAAGTAGCCTTTCAATAGGCTGGCAAACTTCTAAATTGTTAAAGGTGTACTATTTGAAAAAAACCTTCAATTTAAACATCAATAGCAAAGACGCTCTCATAATCACCGACATCCAACTTGACTTTCTACCGGGAGGCGCATTACCCCTCAAAGAAGGCGACCAAGTGATCCCCATCATTAACGAGTACACAAAAGCCTTCATGAAAGCAAACGCGACAATAATTGCTTCAAGAGACTGGCACCCAGAAAACCACATGTCCTTCAAAGCGCAAGGTGGATTATGGCCACCTCACTGTGTTCAGACCACTGAAGGCGCCAGTTTTCATCCTGACCTGAAACTTCCCAAAGGGACAATCGTCGTTTCAAAAGCTACTGATCCCACAAAAGAGGCCTACTCGGTTTTCGACGGAACAGACTTGGCTGGTACCCTAAAAGAGAATGGTGTGGTGCGGGTTTTTGTGGGTGGCCTAGCAACTGACTATTGCGTGGTCAACACAGTCCTTGACGCCCTCAAAATTGGTTTAGATACAGTGGTGCTTGTAGATGCCATACGAGGTATAAACGTGAAAGCTGGCGACGTTGACAAAGCCATGGCTACCATGATAAAAAGCGGAGCGGAACAAGTAACGTTAGACGATTTCCCCGAACCGGATACTTTGCCAACAGGAGAGGGTCTTGAGGAAGGTATCACTGATGGGTCGCTGTCAAAGGTTGAAACTAAGAAAAAAGCTCGAATGAGGCCAAAGGGTGCTTACAATCAAATTCGCAGAGAACGCGGCTAACTTCTCTTTTTATTTTTTAGTAATTTTATCTCATATGCAAAAATACCTCTAAACTGCATAGACCTTTTTTGTTTTACATTTTTTTAATTGCGTTGTTAGTGCCGATTTCGTTATGTTTTATCGAAGTTAGTCGAACCTTAAATAATCATACCTGCTGAGACCTAAAATATGGTGCAACACAACTGTTTAACAACAAAAAATCACGCGATTAGCTTTAAAATACGCTGAAAAAGGGCAGAACAGGTTTCGTTTAAAGATTTTTGCACTAAATTTTCCAGTTAGCTTCTTGTTTTCTCGTAATTACAACTTATTTTTCAGGTCCAAAACCGCTTTTTTAGGTGGTGGGCTACTTTTGTGTAATCGAAAAAGCGTCGAATGAACACAATTTACAACTAAAACTAAAAAATCACATGTTTACGATTAAAAAATGGCATAAAAACATTAAATTTCACTATGATGCTTGAGTTTTTGTGACTACGAGAAGCGAAAGCACTATTTTTTGAGTATGGTTTGATTAGACAAAAGCTATTTGTCAGTTTTAGTATGATTGGGTGTGTGCGGCTAAAATGTTGAGCGTCTCAGTTGACCCTGTGGGTTCTTGCCCAAATCACTTGGGTAACGCGGTGAATGATTATCGTTGCCTATTAAAAGTGTGTTTTGTTGATGCTTTTGTATACCGAGTGCACGGCGCCGAAATTTTTGGAGTTACACACATTAAAGCTACCGCTAAACAGTGTTTTTGCTGCATTTACGCATATTTGCAGGTGGTTTGTTGATGGTTGTTGAGCGCGATTTGCTTATTTCGCTTCTGAAATTAACTAAAAATGGGGGTGTTACGCATGAAAGTGTTTATAGAGACGCACGGGTTCCTTCATCTGTTGGATTAAAATTGCTTCAAAAACTGCAAAACGCTAACTTGGTTTATCTAAACGATGGTGCGATTGATGTTGACAGTAATAGTCGATTACAGTTAGGGGTCAGGGCAGTGGAGTTGGGTGCTGATGTTGAGCGAGTAAGCGACTTTCTTGATTGGCAAGAATTTGAGGCTATTACCGCGTTAGCATTAGAGCAAAATGGCTATAGGGTAGCTAAGAATGTGCGTTTTAAACATGCTGGACGACGATGGGAAATAGATGTGGTGGGATGCCGCAAGCCTTTGGTAGTTTGCGTTGACTGCAAACATTGGCGTCATGGAATTTCTCCGTCAGTTTTGGCTAAGATTGTTACGGCGCAGGCGGATCGTGTTGAAGCTTTAGCTGATTTTTTGCCGGGTATGTCGGTGAAAGTTGAGTGTACGAACTGGGATAGGGCTAAGTTTGTTCCAGTGATTTTGTCGCTTGTTCCCAGCAGATTCAAGTTTTATGATAATGTGCCTGTTGTGCCGGTGTTGCAGCTTCAGGATTTCTTGAGCCAACTGCCTGCTTACCTGGATTCGCTGAAGTGTTTTTTTAAAGAGTTTAGGCATCTATGACATGATTTTTAGCAGGGATTTCTTGGCGAATTTTACTGCTGGATAGAGGCTCACAAGGAACATTACGGCGAGTGCTGACAGTAGCCAGCCGGATATTTGCAGAATGGTGAAGGTTGTGATTTGAGGTTCGCGCATAAGAATCATCAGCGTGATTATGGTGCCGATGGATATGCCTACGGCGAAGCTGGAAAGCAAAACAATGAGGCTTTGGGCGCCCAGAATGGCTATGACCGTTTTAGGTTTCATTCCGGTAGCTCTTAGCACGGCAAATTCTTGATGTTGTTCTTCAATGGCAACCACGAGGAAGGCTATCAAGCTGAAGGCTGCCGCAATTAGGCAGAATAGGGGGAGCATAAATACGGCAGACCATGTGGAACCGAGAAAATCCATGTTGTTTTGTGAGACAGTGTTGAGGTCGACCACGGTTAAATCTGCGTCTATGTTCGCTATGTCGTTTTGTAGCTGTGCGATGGCGGCTTTGTGGTTGAGTGAAGCATCAAGTTTTACTATGAGAACATTGGGACTGGAGAAGGCTGTTAAGTTTTCTAGTTTGTTGAGGGGAACGTACACGACGTTACCATTGTTGATAGGGTCGATGCAGACGCCCACTATATCAAATGTTGCATTTTGCAGTCTAACACCTTGCTGCAGGGGGTCAGAGACACCTATTTTTTCGTCGGCGTTGGGTGAGTACATGATTTGTGCCGTGGCGTCGCCCACTCCCGCCTCTAAAGTTGCATTTGCGCTTAGGAATTGGCCGTCCACGAACCATTTTGACGTGACTTTTTGCGGGTCAACGCCGACTATGAGGGCTGTTCCTTCGCGGTGGTCGCCAACGGGTATGGTGGCTAAGGTTTCAGGGTCAAAAGTGTAGCTACTCACTTCCTGGATGCTACCAGAGTAGACTAGTCGAGGGTCAACTTTTGCGACTTCCGGCATCGTGTTTAACTGTTGAAGAAACTCTGCTGAGAAGGCAAATTTGGGATCTAAATAGCCAAAGTCCAAGGTTTGGTTTGTGCCTGAAAACGTTGCCAACAATGCAAGATACTGTGTGCTCATGTCTTTGTGTGCAATTAGGGCGGTGTCTTTTCCTGTGGCGCTTTCAACCCATGAAGTTGTGGTGTCGCGGGCAATTATGCTGCCTGCAATCGAAACTGTTAGCAACGTGAAAACCAGCGATAAGAAGAGGACAATTCGGATGGTGGCTGATTGGCGGCGGAACAAGCTTCTGGCGGCTAAGTTGAGGGTTAATCGGGATTTTGAGAGTGCTTTGAACTTGTTTGTCTTGTTTAAGCCGAAATATTGCATGGGTGACATTGCTTTTACAGGCGACATGCGGGATGTGTCGAACATGGGTTTTGCTCCAAAAATAAGTGCGAAAGCAAAAAACGCCGCGAAAACTATGGGCGCGAACCAGATGTTGGGTGCTTTTTGGTAAAGTTGGAAGCTGCCCATGTTGATGACTGCGTAGTCTGCTGCGAACCCAAAGACTATGCCTAGTATGCAGCCCAGAGCGGTTACTAGGAGGAGTTCGGTGAAGAAGTAGCCGAATATGAGTCCGTTTGGGCATCCGGTGGCTTTCATGAGGCCAAAGTCGCGGGTTCTTTGCGTCATCATCAAAAAGACTATGAAGGAGACTATTACTGCGCCTACGGCGAAAACTAGAATGCCTACGAAGAAAAGAAACTGGTTAAATATAATTAAAAAGCCTGCTGTTAGTGTGTTTTGTGCTGATGTAGCTATTCCGGAGCTGATTTGGTCACTTAAAAGCAGCAGAAAAAGCGTTGCCGCGACACATGCTGTGAGACTGATTAGGGTTAAGCCTGTTTGGAGTCTTCTTCGAAGAAGGTCGTTAATGGGGAAGGCGGTTTCACTCATTTTGCGTCGCCAGTTTTCCCTCGTCCAGGCATACTTTCTGGTCGGCTAGGCGCATTATTTCTTCGTCATGTGTGGAAACGATGATGGTTTTGCCTTCCGCTTTTAGTCCTTGGAGAATTTCAATTATTTTTTGCCCATTTTTTGCGTCCAAGTTTCCTGTGGGTTCATCTGCCAAAAGCAACGGTGGATCATTGGCTAATGCTCGTGCGAAGGCTACACGTTGTTGTTCACCGCCGCTTAGTTGAGCGGGAAAATGGTTGGCGCGGTGCTCCAAGCCCAGTTTTTCTATGAGTTCTTGGACGTGTTTTTCGATGTTTTTTGGGTTGTGTCTTTTCCACTCCATGGGAAACGCGATGTTTTCGGCTACTGTGAGGGTTGAAACGAGGTTGTATGCTTGGAAAACAAAGCCTACTTGGTTGCATCGGAAGTCTGCGAGGAAGTCTTCGTTTTGTTCGGCGAGGTCTTCTTTGAAGACGAGTATTTTTCCTGTGGTGGGTTTGTCTATGCCGCTGATTATGTTGATGAGTGTGGTTTTTCCTGAGCCTGATGGTCCGCAGAGTACCACAAATTGGCCTGCGGTTATGGTTAGGTTTATGTCTTTTAGGACGGGCACTTGGGTGTCTTCTATTTGGTATGCTTTGCTGAGTGAGATTGCTGAAATGACGATGTTGTCGGTTTCTGTGCTCATTTTGGTTCCCTTTTTGTGCTTGTTTGTTATTGTTGTGAGGCTATAATATGGCTTGAGGTACGTTCCCTTACAGCTTTCAGTGGCTGATTTTAGTATGTTTTTTCTAAGCTAAAGTTCCCTCGGTCACGCTTGAGAATACGCACTTTATCAGGGAGCTTGTCTTTTTCCCAGTCAACCCAATTGATCTCTTTAAACGTCCACTTCTTCCCCAAATGCGCACCGACCACAGCATGCTTGTACTCTTTGTCTGTAGGTATAAGTTCGTTGAGGAACCGAAAGAGCTTGTCTATTTGTTGTTTAGGAAAGTATGCGTAGTAGGTAGCATTTTTGATTTCAAAAGCGAAGGAGTGTTCGTTTTTTCTTGCCATGATGTCTGGGAGAGGACTGAGGCTTGGGTTGCTGACTGGGATTCGGACAGCGTTGTATCCATTTTTTTTGAGGAGTTTGACTAGTACGTTTTCGCTGTAGAAGCCTCTTTTGCGCCATCTGCGGAGCGCTATCTTGTCAATTTCTTTTATGACCTGTTTCCCTCAGTAACACGTTATGTTCATTTTGAAGGCTGCGAGAGCATAAAAAACTATTGTACCCTGCTGAAAAACGAAGGGTGGGTGATGCTTTTGTATACACGTTTTTTTCTATTCACTCTCCAAAATGTGCTGGTGATACGTTAAATTGCTAAGTAATACACATGCAACTAGACTCACGTAGTAAGAATATTTTACATCACACACAGCAACAATATTGGCGGTTTAGACTACATACACCACGTCTAAAATGCGTTTCCGCGGAAAAGCACGGTTGAAACAAGTCGTTGCCAAACATGAAATTTTGCTAAACGTACGTACGAAATACAAAAACGCGCCAACAAAAAGCTCCAGCGACACACGGCAACCCACAAGTAAATGACTAATACAGGACTAAAGAGGAACTGCACACATGTTACGGCTACAAAACGGTTTAGGTCCAAACAACCAAAGCTACAAAAGTCATGTCAATCAACTTTTTCTGACTGATGTTTTTTGTTCAGCAATCGACCTCATAAAAAAATTCTGAAGGGTGAACGCCGTTGACTGCGAGTGCAGACCCCTTTGAGAGTTATTGACGCCAGAGGCACCTTTTCAAAAAAGCAAAAACCTAAAGGCTGCACCAAACCTGATTTGGGTACCCACGTTTTGCTGTAAATCCCAAAGTTTCTGAAAAAAGCGAAGTTTTTGTCTTTTGCCTCGAAGCTAACTCGAAGAAGACATAGCAGAGTTTCGCATGGAGATTTTCACAGGTACTTATATGGGGCCATGGTTATCTCCATGACTTGCCCTAAGGGACACAGTCTAAACGGCTAAAACGGGGTTATTTTGGCTATTAGGCGTTAAAATGGGCTGTTAGATTTTTGTGTAGCTGTAAAAAAAATGCACCGTTTTCACCCTCGGCGTAATTCGAGTTGTTACCGAACTAAATTGCAGCTCTAATTGGCAAAAGGCTTCAATTTCGCCTCTATTTTGAGTATTGTTTGCTTCGGTTAATCGTAATTTTTTGGGTTGTGCGGTGGCTTTTGCGTTGCTTAAAGTTATCTACAAAAGTAAATTTTTGGTTGTTACCAAGATCTACAAGTGGCCTTACATTTTAAATGAGATGTTAAGGAGTAATTTTTGAGTTGCACTTAATTAAGAAAAAAATAATATGTCTTTGAAGTCAACAAATTATTCTACTGGTAAACTCCACTAAAAGAGCATCATTAACTTTACCGTCTGATTTACAAAACTTGCACAATACTATAGTATTCAAAAAATTAACCCGACCTCCCACTTTGCCTTTGGTTGTCAATACACTATTAGCGCTACGCAGCCCTACAGAAGTTGCAGAAAAACGCCAAAACACTACTACTTATTTTTAAGGCAAAAATTGCCAGTTCTAACGTTAAGAAAAACAGGTACCTTTTTCACAAATATGCCTCCTTTGCTGCTGAGGCAACCACAACTGTTGACGCTTTTAGTTGAGCCTTCAAAACTTTTTGTATCTGACAGCCATTCCCAAACGCCACACACAAACAAAAACAGCTGTGCTTTGGCGGCTCCAACACTTTTGAGCTTTCTTTGTTCTCGTCCATACCCCTATAATTGCTTAGAATGTTTTCCTTTAAACACAAACTCCATGTGACATGCTCTCTATTTTTAAAACACGACAGCCTGTTGGCTATTGCTGACTGCGTTTATGTGGTCTAAACCATGCATATTTACAGTTACCTGCTTGGTGAAGTTTCAGCCCTGAGTGAGAACAGTGAAAAAGGTTTACTGAACAAAATCACCGTCACTAAAAATCACCAAAGAAAACACGGCGAATTCTGTATACAAAAGCATCAACAAAACTAAAGACGCCAA
>CALMWK010000098.1 GCA_937873375.1 Candidatus Bathyarchaeota archaeon | reverse complement strand
TACCGTCGAAAGAGGCTTTGATGGCGTCGAGTTCTTCTTGGCGAACAAACGGAGAAAGAACAATGCCATTCGAGTTTGCACACGCCAACGCGCCCCCAAGCAAAGAACCACCTATTGGCGTGTGGATAAGCTTGGTTTTGAGCCACTCAGCCGTTTTCTCCGCTTTATCCTGCGGAACCATCTTTGGAATTAAAACAAACTTTTCAGTTGCAAGCGAATATACACCTATACTTGCGCTACCAATGATGCTGGTTAAATAAACGGCCAAGAACTAATTCTCCTACAGCTATTTGTTATTGGCGATATCTCTGCAGACTCCCTTTTCTGTGTTGCGGTCACAACCGAAAGATTTACCGCTTAACATGCGGGAACTTTTGCTTAGTCAGTTTTTGCAGGTTCCAGCCAGTTCCGCGACTCAATCACAGTTTTCCCTGCAACCTTCACTTTCAAGCAGCCCTCATAAGGACACATTTCAACGCACCGCAGACACATAAGGCACATTGAAGTGGTGATTTTTCCGCCCTTCTGCTCGTATACTTCAGTGACCTGCGGCGGACAGACTCTTTCGCAGATTCCACATTTCGTACACTTTTCTTCTTCCTTGTAAAGATGAAACGGCGGGAACCACTTAAAGACCTTGAACCGATTTATGATGGCAAGAGAAATTCCGGTGGGGCAAAAACGACACCAAAACCGCCGCACAAACAAAGAGGCAACCAGTGTCAAACCAACAAAAACTGAAATGGCGATTAAGGCAAGATTTTCGGTTAAGTAGAAGGTTAGGTCCGAAGCGTAAGGATAACTGATGTTGATTCCTTGGAGCACAATAAGGCTTTTCCAGGGTATAATCAGCGGTTCTAGAGGGCTTAATAAGACCAATATGGGTCTAAAAGGACCCGCGAGCGACAGAGCTGAAGGCAACAACCAGTTGCTTGTAGAACTAAAAATAAAGGGCGCTATAAGAAAGAAAACTATTATTCCATACCTGAGCTTATTCAGGCTCCTGTTGAGTCTGTCAGGAAGCTTTCGGTAACGTATTTTGAGGACCTTTCGGAGTTGGGTGACCAAATCCATATACAATCCAAATGGGCAAATCCACCCGCAGAAAAATCGACCCAAAAAAAGGGACATGACGAAAACTGCGAGCAACAAATATAGTAGCCAGTTAAGAGATGCAAAAATGTAGAAAATCCCGACAACAGAGGCTACCTGAACCCAGAGTCTTAGGTAACTGATTTTTGTTGTCAAATTTTTCTTCCAGATGAGGATAACTAACATTCCAGCTAAAGCTAGCCCTGCAAAAACAGTCAGCTTCAGTATTTCGCCTACGATTACCAATGACATCTTATGCCCCTCGCTGAATACGTTACCATGATTGCGTTTACTACCAACATGCCAGTCCCAAGCACGATGACAGAAAAACGCGCTTTTCTCTCTTAAACTTTGAGGCGGAAAGCGAATGGGTAAACGGCGACGTTATCGGATTCGTTTCTTAAAGTAGACTATAAAGCCCACGTTCGTGACAGCTAACAGCACTGCGACTGCAGCGACCCACATAATCAAAGGAGACATAAACGCTTGTGGCTGGGGGCTTGGCGCCTGTATTACTCTAGTATTCCATTCGCGGAGATAATTCAAGTGTGCGTCGTCTTGTGGATAACTCTCGGTTGGTGGATACGGAAAGCCACTCATACTTCGGAAAGGCAAAGGTGCCACTGTGAAATCAAACCCGTAGCCCCAATTGTTAGGCGGGTCTTTGAACCAACAGGCGGCAAACATGAAGTAGTCGCGTGTCATGCCTTCTGCAGGCGGCAGAAGACCGTCAGCTGGAAATAGGAGAGATAACCCATCACCCTGCCTGCCAATCACAAACATGTCGTCAGCGTTAAGCAACAGTTGGGTAACATCACCGTACCGCGTAAAGTTCCCTGAAGCAGTCGTCGGACTGCTAAATACTTGGGTAAGGTTCGCGGATGAGGGGTCAATTCTCTGAGTTGAAATTGGTTCTTGCGGGGAAGTGTCTATTCCAATGTAATCGAAGGTTACGTTCCAGAAGTTGCTTATTCGGATCTTGTAGTCGCTAACGCCTGCGGGGAAAATACCTGTTAAGTCAACAACGTAAGTCCTTGCAACATAATCAGCAGGTAGCGGCACCTGCACATTTCCAGAGGCGCGCACCCACTGCCCAGCCGAGTTTTGAACCTCTATGTAGGGGGGCGGAGCAATTTGTGTACCGTTAGGTACAAGCCCTTTAGCAACTGCAGCATCAAACTTGGCAATCCAGTCGTAATAATCGCTAGCAAGACCCCAATCAACCATCCCGTTGATGACGAGTTTAATTTGCGACGCGTTTGATAAATCACCCAAATCTAGCGTCAAATGATTCCAATTGATGTTGTCCCATGTTGGACTGACGATGCCGTTATTGCCAGGTGTGAAAACACCATCCAGCGTGGATAATTTAGACAGGACATCTTGTCCTTTTTCGTTGACTGCGGAGATTGGCGTTTTAATGTCATTTTTGCTTACGGTATAAATCCTATCAGAAAAAGCAGGGTTCAGGTAATTCATCAAAGTTGCGTAAGCATCGGAACCCGATGGGTGGTCAACAACCAACATGTAAGCCGCGTCTAGGTAAAACAGTTCATTCCAATTTTGGGTAAGCTTCAAAGAATAATAACTGTTGTTCCCTATTTGGGTCAGCTGCAATTGCTTATTGTCGAGCTTGGCGTGGTCCCATGGATTGCCACCAATGTATACTATGGAGCCATTTTCAGTCATGTACCCTGTGTATCCTAGCCAGCCGTCATTTGAGATGTCAGCGACATAAACATAGCTGGTTCCGTTCCAGAAATACACTGAAGGACAAGAGGAACCTGGGTTGTAATTAGCTGTAATTGAGGTTCTAGTTGTCAAAGTGACCTTCCTTGAAAGGTTTGTGCTTTGGTCATCCCAGTTGATCCAAGTAGCAGTACCTTCGGGGTCCGTGGCGGGCATGGTAACAGTATATGTTCCTTCAGGCAAAAGCGCTGACCAGAAAGTTGTATGTTTTTCAACCTGACCACTTGGCAAAGTTAAGTCGAAATCTGCGTTTCCGTATGGAGATAGCGAGACACTTAATGTATGGAAACCATTCTTAACCACAGCAATCCCACCGGTCAGACCGTTAACGGTGACGCCATACATTTGCGAGTCTCCTCCTTGAAGAGTGGGCGCCACAAACGTAAATTCCACGCTGCCCACTTCACCTGCTGCCAACGTGAGCGTCTTGGTCTGGACAGTTTCTCCGTCTACCTTTAGTTTTAAGGAGAGACTACTGTCGTCGCCAGTATTGTTTCCTTTAACTACCACGGTAACTGTATCGCCAGCCCAAACCTCGTAGGGCTTAACAACCATATTAATCAACTGAATTTTAGACGGTTCCTGCACCTTGAGGGTACCTGTTGCATCACCTATCTTAATGGCGTAACTGCCTTTGGCGCTTTGGGTAACCGTGAAAGCCACTGTGGCGGTTTCGCCACCTGCCAGCTGTACTGTTTTGGTTCCTTTTGCTTCGCCGTTCACGGTGAATTCTGCAGTGTAGCTGCCACTTAGCTCGCCAACGTTGGTTACCTTGGCGGTGACATCAACGGGTACGCCTAGTTCAGCTATTTCAGGGTCAATTGTGAGGTTTGTAACTTGGAACTCTGCAGGTTTGGGCGGTAAAGCACTGGATACAACCGTAAATGTGCCGCTTAAACTGCCTATCCTAAACTGATAAGCCCCTTCTGTTTGCTCCACAACCTCGAACAAAACGCTCGCGCTCACGCCAGCTTCGAGCTGCCCCGTCTTGGTTTGAACTGTAGCGTCGTTAATGAACAGCGTTACTGAGTAGTCGCCAGTTTCATTTGCTCTGTTAGCAACTTTAACTGAAATTCCGATGGGTTCACCTATTCCAGCTTCAGTTCGGTTCACGGCCAAATCAGATAATTCAAACGTGTTGAGAACAGTGAAACTTCCCTCTAAGGTGCCTACCTTTACGATGTGAATTCCTTCGGATGCCTGAGAAATCGTGAACTCCACTATTTTGCTTTCCCCCTTCAAAAAGCTAACTATGTTTGTCTGGGATAACACGCCATCGAGAAACAGTTCTGCTGAGTAGGTTCCTTCCTCGCTTGCCTTACTGGTCGCGTTAACCGAAACCGCCACTGATTGCCCAACCAACGCGTTGTTCGGGGCAATCTGCAGGTCTACCAACTGGATTTGTTCAGCCGAAAGGGGAGCACCTGGAAGGGCATCAACATAGAAGTATGCTGTTGCCGCTGAAGCAACAATAATTAAGTCAATAAGAAGGATAGCCTGCAATTTTGAGACAGCATATCGGCGAGACATACCAAATTCTTACAAACTTGTTGCTTTTATAACTATTGAATTACGCGTTGCCACGAAACACGGCTAAATTTGTGAAGGCTGCATCTAAAAAACGCAAAAGGTATAGAAGTAAAATTGCACAGGGAAACAAGAATACGAAAAAGAAAATGAAAAAGGGTTTATTTTTGGAAACTAGTCGCTTTCGGCGAGATGCACCGTGACGTTGCCTTCTTTGTCTTTTGTGGCGCGTACACGGATTTTGCGTGGTGGTTTCTCTATGCCTCTGCCCCAAACTCTCTCGTTTAACTCGTTGGTTAACATGAGTTTTGGAGCTTCCTCATCTTCTTCTGCAGCGCGAGTGGGAATCTTCATGTGCTTTCTTACGTATTCTTTGATCATGCGCATGGCTCGGGGAGCGCGTCTGCGTGGCGGCATGATTAAGGCTTTGCCAAGTGGTATAGTGTAGGTTTTCTCTTCGACAACGTCTTCTTCTTCCTTTGCCTTCTTCTTGCGTGGTTTGGCTTCTTCTTTTTCTTCGGCTAGTTCAGTTTCAGCTTTAACTGCTTCTTCAGCTTCAACTTCTTTTTCCACCGTGTCCAACAGACTCTCTTCAGTTTCCTTTACTTCAGTTGCTTCCGCTACTTCTTCTTTAGAAATCTGTTCTTCTTTAGCTTGATTGTTCACAGTCAGGTTTCTCCTATGGCTTTATTTTTCGGGTTCTCCAGTTCCTTCGGCGTTTAGGGTTAGTTCTAACTTTACCGTCAGTCTTTGCGATGACCCATGTAGGAACGGACTCCGTTTCTTTTCCGGCTTTGGCTAATCGTCGTTTTTTGGCTGCTGGTTTAATTCGCGCCATACACTCATATCCTTGTTATTTTTGTTTCCCGCTTCCGAGATTGAAGCTGGATTAATATCTGTTTCAGTTGAGCATCCGACAACGGAATGGGCATCTTACCCATCTGCGCCAACTGTATCAACTGCATTTCCAACTGATCCGTATACTCGGGCTTAACCATCTTCAGGTTTGTAAGCCTCTGTCTAGCTTCAGGTGACAGTATCTGCTTGAGCAATGCCTGTTTCTGGGCTTCCATCTGCTGCTCAGCTTGAACTTGTTTCTGGTCATCAGAAGCACGATGCTGCAAAGCTGAAAGTTTTCTTCTGCGGATGGCGTCCAATTCTTCATCGGACATTGCTTATTCGCCTTGATACTTCTTAAGCTCAGGAATTACTTTTACCAGTTCTTTGTGCAAATCTTCGCTTACTTCTTGAAGCATCTTTCGCCCCTTGGGAGCCATACGTCTACCTGCGGGTCGCGTAGTCTGAATTAGACCAGCGGCTTCGAGTTGCTGCAGGATTTTCCGGATGTTACTGCCGCCTGCTTTCGACGCATGGTTTGGTCTAACGGTGAAACCTTTTCTTCCGCCGTAGTCAGACCTAAGTTTTTCTAGACCTATTGGTCCGTGAACGTAGACTTTACGGAGTAATGAAGCACTTCTGGTGTACCACCAGTCAGGGTTTTGTGGCTGTTTTTCTACATGGCTGCCTGTTTTGGCGAAGGTTGCCCATGATGGAGGTTGCACTTCCTCAACGTTTTCCTTTAAGTACTTAGCTAGTTTTTCGATGAACTTAGATGCTGGAACATCATGAGGAGTTGTCAAGATTCTTTATCCCTTTTCAGCTATTCCTTCCAGTAAGACAATGAAGACTCATATAAATATTCTCTGGGAGCAAAAATTTTCCTTTTCCGTATTGTTGTGCTTTTTTGGGACTTTGCGATTTTTGGTGTTTCCCAGTGCGGCTCAAGGTAAGCGCTTGACAGGTTAGGGAAGTGAGAGGGTATAAACGGCTAAGTTGGAGCAGGTGACTGTTTTCTGCGGCGCCTGTAAATTATGAAGACGTGCCCGCGGACTTCCACTAAGGCTGAATCGGTTTGCTCGGCAGTTTTTGTACCGATGGCTTTAGCAGTTTCCTTTTCCAGTGCGCTGGGCAGGATTCTGATTTTCACCATCTTGGTCTTCTGCAACTGCTTCTCAATCTCTTCCAAAACCTGTGGCGTTAAACCTTCCTTACCAACCCATATTGTGGGTTTTTCCTCTTTCAATTCATGCCGAACGTGGCGTTTCATTTTTGTAGTTATTTTGATCAAGTTTCATTTTCTCCTTTTTTGCTTTCACAGGGAAACGTGTTTGACCACCGCAGCTTAAACAGGTGACCACGACGTGAGTTTCCCTTCGCGGTTTTACTCGTACACGGCAATTCCATCCGGGCACCAGTAGGGCATTGCAATTCTTGCAGATTTCACGTTTGTAACTTGTGGGCAGACGCATCCTTGCAGACATGGCTATTTTTCTGGCGGTTGTAACGTATCGCTGGGCAAGCGTAGGGTTAGCCTTGTTAACGCGTGCAGCTTGCTGGAAGAGGACCTGTATGCGTTGTCTGGCTATTTGTTTTGCGGTTGAATTCATCTTAAACATGTCGCTCCAGCAGATACAAAGTGTTTTCGCAGTGAAATCTAGGTATTAGTTAAGAGCCTTGTGTTCATAAACGTTTTTTCCACAAAAAAATAAACCGCAAGGGAACTTTACCAGAACAAGCTGCTTTCAAAAACAGAATCAGGTACTTTGGAGGGCATCACAGTCGCGGTTTGGTTTTACCCTAAATTATAATAGTTTCGCTGTTGAGGAGATTAAGCAGTTGAAAATCATGGTTCAGGCGAAACTCTGCGTTGTCACGCACACTTTTCTGCCCCATGTAGGCGGCATAGAACGAGTCGTGTACGAACAGGGTAAACGACTACGCAAGCGACAGTTTGAACTTATGGTGTTGACGCATAGAAACTACACCGCCAAGAACTACGTTTACGGTGGCATACCAGTCCGATGCTACAACGCACTAAATATTGGTTTTAGACTGGGAATTCCCTACCCCATCCCGAACGTTACCAGCTACAAAACTTTTCTGGAAGCAGCCCAATCCAGCGACCTCATCCACGCCCATGGACACCCGTATTTGTCTTCGCTTGCCGCTGCAAAGTTAGCCAAAAAATACCATAAACCGTTCGTGCTTACGCAACATAATACGTTCATAGATTACAAAGGAATCTGGAACACGGTTGAGCGGCTAAATGACCACTACATTGGAAAGCAGGTTCTAAAAGACGCAGACAAAATAGTCGCCATAAGCAATGCAACCAAGAACTACGTGTTAAGCTTAGGAGCGCGACCTGAGAAAGTGGAGGTTGTCTATAACGGAGTTGACTTAGACCGCTTCAAGCTGTTGCCAACAGCAAAAGATGATATTAGAAGAAAACATGGTATCCCAAAAAACGCAATTGTCGCCGTGACCGTGCGAAGGCTTGTTTACAAGAATGGCATCGACACAATGATAGAAAGCGCAAAAATAGCCATCCAAACTAACCCAGAACTTGTTTTTCTGGTAATAGGCAAAGGTCCAGACCTTGCCGGTATCAAAGCGCAAATAGAAAAACTGGGGATTAGCCACAACTTTATACTTGCAGGCTTCGTCGCCGACAAAGATTTGCCATCTTACTACAACGCCGCGGACTTTTTTGTTCTGCCCTCCAAATCAGGTGAAGGTTTGCCGTTGGTGGCGCTGGAAGCCATGGCTTGTGGTTTGCCTGTGGTGGCCACCAACGTAGGCGGAATAGGAGAAGTCCTAATTAGCGATTACGGAAAACTTGTGCCGCCTAACTCCTCGAAAGCTATGGCGGAGGCGATAGTTGAATTCGCCCACTTTAAGCGTTCAAGCACCAAAGAGAACCTTCGGAAGGTTGTGGAGAAACGGTTTGGTTGGGATGCCAACGTGGACAAAATGGTTAAAATATACGAAGAATTTATTTAATGTTACACAGATTATAGGCTCTCAAGTAAAAAGGGAAGCTGCAACGCGTGACATCGAAGGTAAGTATGGTCTCGGTAGTAATTCCAACACTCAACGAAGCGGGAAACATCCGCGAGCTACTGTCAACTATTGAAAAAGAATTGACGTATCCCAAAGAAATAATTGTTGTTGATGGAAATTCTACCGACGGCACATTAGAAATCGTCAAAGACTCCAACTGTAGACTCATCATTGAACCCAGACGCGGCTATGGTCTTGCCCTCAGAATAGGCATGAAGCACGCGAAAGGCGACGTAGTGGTAATGGTTGATGGTGATGGGACCTACGAGCTAAGACACGTAAACCGTTTGCTTGAAAGGATGATGGAAACCGACGCGGAAATGTGCCTAGCAACACGTATGTATGACCCCAACAAGGCCATGGGATTCATGAATTTTGTCGGCAACAAAGTAATCACCTTCTGCTTCAATATGCTCTACAAACAAAACTTCAGCGACACCCAATCAGGTTTCAGAGCAATATCCCGTGCTGCCATCGAAAAATCAGAATTCAAAGAAACTGACATGGCATTCGCTACTGAAATGCTCATAAAATTTGCCAAGAAAGGCTTCCGGATGGTAGAAGTTCCTTCAGCCTACAAAATTAGAAGATATGGCAAACCTAAGCTTAGGCCATTTAATTCGGGAATCGAAATTTTTGCCACCATGCTCAAGGGACTGCGAGCGTGAGAGCATAGGGGAAGTAATTAAAAACTTAAGCCGAACTCTCAATTTTAGAAATGATAAAAACAGTTTCGCGGTTGCTGTGGCTATTGCTCTTGTGCTTGCGTCGGTCCTGTTAGGGTACTATTATGTGGCGCTCAGACCCGCCCAAAATGGGTACATGACAGTTTACCTGCTTGATACTCAAAAGAAAGCCGCCAACTATCCTGAACTGCTGGTTAAAGGGGAGAACAGCACGTTTAGCGTTTACGTTGAAGTGGAAAACTACAGGAACACCACCCAAAACTGCCAAATTCAAGTTAAAGTTACCAGCGACATGAACCCTTCATTTCCAGTGCCAGTTAACGCAACTCAGACTTTTAGCGGAACAGTGCAGAGCGGAGCGGTATGGGAGAATTTAGCTACGTTATCTTTGAATCAGGCTGGAAAGTACATGGTGGTTTTTGAGCTTTGGACAAGTAATGAAGCGGGAGTTTTTGAGTCCAGCGGCGACTTTTGCGTTTTGAACGTGCAAGTTGTGGATAGCGCAGTTTCCAGTTAAGGTTTTTGGGTTTTTCCTGCGTAGTTTTCTTCGGTGCTTATCCTGTGAACGTTGTTGTATGCGCAGAACGGAATGACCTTCAGGTTTGGAGTTACGTAGTGTATGACGCATCGGCGCACGCGGTTCACATCAAAAGTGTGGGGGTCCATGAAAGCCATGCAGCCCAGCAGGAAAATTCGCCTTCGTATGGGACCAAGCGATTGATAACTTGGAGAGACGAACATCTTCAAGATAGCTCTCATCAGCGTGAAGATTCCAACTTCTCTAGTCACCAACAGCATGTTCATTGAAAGCGTAGAAGACATAAACAATGTTGCAAGCAGAGAAAACTTGCTCTGGTTATCCACATTCTGAGCCGTTTTGAGGATACCCCTGAAAAACTTGTCAAAGTTAACGAAGTGGTTAATCGGAATCATTTTGCCGCTTTTGGAAACGTACACCCAGTTCACGATGCCACAGTGGGGACTGCATGAGAACAGGGGCCAGGGTTTTTTCATGAATTTGCGCATTATCTTTATGGGCGAAGTCATCACTGACATGGGGAAGAAGTCGGTGGTTTTTATTTCGCCGTTTAATTGGCTTTCAACTTCTTCTGCGAAGCGCCAGTCGCGCCATGCTTCTTTGAAGGGGTTGTCGGTTGCGCGTCCTGTGAATGCGATGGGTTGGAAGATTAAGCCGCGGATTATGTCTGAGTTTTTTGCGGCGAATTTTATGATGTCTCCGACTTCTTGGTCGTTGAAGCCACGCATCAGGGTGGTGACTAGGATTATTTCCATGTCGAGTTTGCGGCAGACTTCAATGGCTTTGTACTTGTATTGGAGTAGTTTTTTTCCGCGGATTTTTTCGTAGAATTCGTCGTGGAAGCTGTCAAACTGTAGATACACGATGTTTAAGCCGTTCTGTTTGAGTTTAGCTGCTAAGTCGGGGTTTTCAGCTAGGTGTATGCCGTTGGTTGCCAGTATGGTCATGAATTTTAGTTTGTGTGCGGCGCCTATGATTTCGTGTATATCTTCGCGTTCTAGTGGTTCGCCGCCTGAAAACAGGATAGCTGGAGGCTTGGGAGTGCGTTGACTTAGGAAAGTTAGTATGTCTACGAGTTCGGTTTTGGTGGGTTCATATTCCACCAGATGGTCGGAGAAGGTTGAGAAGCAAACGGCGCATTTGAGGTTGCATTTTTTGGTGACATCTATTACGCCTATGACGGTGCTGGAGACGTGGCTGTTGCAGGTTTGGCAGCTTTCGGGGCAGTCTTTGGGGTTGGCGGAGAAGTCGGATTCTTTGAAGTATTTGAAGAAGTCGTAGTTTTCAGTGAAGTTGTAGATGTCTTTGCTTTGCCAGTGGGTAGCTGTGAAGGTGCCGTGTTCTTTGCAGTGTTTGATTATGAGGATTTTGCCGTCTTTTTCGGTTAAGGTGGCGTCGATTATTTTGTTGCATTCGGGGCAGAGGCTTTTGGTTTTTTTCAGAGCAATCCCCCAATTACGGTGGATAGTGCCTCGAGTATCAGTGATAGTGGTAGTAGCATCATGGACATGGTGACTATGCGTTCGTATTTTTTTACGTTGACAATTGTGGTTTCTGTGGTTACGAGGCGGATTGATGAGTAGATGAGCAGGATACTCCAGAGCAGTATGAGGGGTAAATAGTAGATGCTAAAGGTGCCCAGCAGGTATGGTAGGGGTGCGAGTATGCCGCATGAGGTGAAGAAGAGGGCGCCGATTTTGACTGCGGTTTTGTCGCCGACTTTCAGGGGTAGGGTGGGGTAGCCGACTTTTGCGTCGCCTTCGCGGCTCAAGATGTCTCTTACGACGTTGCCGCCTATGGTTCCGAAGGCTATGGGGTAGAGGCTTATGGAGATGAGGGTTATGGTGTTGGATATGGTTGCTTGGCCGTAGAGGAAGGCTGTGCCTGTGAGTATGCCGACTAGGGCGTTGGCGGCGAAGCCTGATTTCTTTTTGACAAGGGCGGAGTAAATCAGTAGCAGAATGGAGTCTACGAGGAGAATGGTGAAGCTGAGCGGGTTTATCAGTGCGGCAAGCGCCAGTCCGAGTGCGAAAAGGAAAGCTGAGATGGTTATGACTTGTTTTAGGGTTAGTGCGCCTGCGGGGATTGGGCGTTGGGGTTTGATTATGGCGTCGCTTTCTTTGTCGAAGTAGTCGTTTATGGCGAAGCCTGCTGAGGTTATGAATGCCATGGAGAAGAAGGTTAGTAGGGCGGTTTCGAGGTTCATGTTGGCTTTGGTTATGGCTAAGGCTGTGAGGAGTGCTAGGCCGCCTGTCATCATCCAGTATGGTAGCCGTAGAAGTGCTATGAGTCCTTGTGCTGGTGTTTTGCTCACAGCATTTTCCTCTCTGCAATTAGGGTTTGGAGGTGGTCTTCTATGCGTATTT
Organism: Candidatus Bathyarchaeota archaeon; assembly: GCA_937873375.1. Lineage (GTDB taxonomy): Archaea > Thermoproteota > Bathyarchaeia > Bathyarchaeales > Bathycorpusculaceae > JADGNF01. The sequence goes on along the minus strand of CALMWK010000098.1, from coordinate 13,423 downwards.
TTGGGGTCCAGTTGAGTTCTTTTTTGGCTTTGGTTATGTCGAACCATATGGTGTTGATGTCGCCTTGCCATGAGACGTTGGTGGTTGTGACTTTGGTTTTGTTTGTTAATTTGAGAATTTTGAGCATCATGTTTGCGAGGTCAATTATTTTTGTGGTTTTTCCGAAGCCTAAGTTGAAGGTTTTGCCAACCGCGTTTTCTCCTGCGGCTAGCACGAGTGCTTCGGCGAGGTCTGAGACGTGGACGAAGTCTCTGGCTTGTTGTCCAGTGCCTATGATTTCGAGTTTGTCTGGGTTTTTTTGGAGTTTGTCCATGAAGTCGTTTATGACTCCGTGGCATCTGGAGCCGTAGACGTTGGCGAATCTGAGGATGGTGATTTCTAGGCCGTATTGTAGGGTGTAGATTTGGGCGTATTCTTCGCCGACGACTTTGCTTAAGCCGTAGCAGCTGAAGGGGTGAAAGCCGTATTCTTCGGGTGTGGGCAGCTTTGTTGGGTTGCCGTAGACGGCTGCGCTGGAGGCGAAGATTAGGCGGGCTTTGTCTTTGCGTGCTTTTTCTAGAACGTTGAGGGTTCCGCGTGCGTTGGTTTCGAAGTCCTCAGTTGGGTTTTCCATGCTGTAGGGGACTACGACTTGTGCGGCTAGGTGGTAGATTACGTCAAACTTTGGCAGGGCGAGGAGTTTTTTTAGGTCAAGGATGTCGCCTTTGGTGAAGGTGGCTTTGGGGTTGTCTTTGATGTTTTCTAGTTTGCCGCTGGAGAGGTTATCGTATATGGTTACGTTTGCTCCGAGTTCGGTTAGTTTTTTGGTGAGGTGGAAGCCTATGAAGCCTGCTCCACCAGTTACTAAGATGTTTTTCCCCTTGAGTTGTGTCATGAAAGCCAAACCTACGATAAAGTCTATATCTTATTTGACGCAGTGTTAGGGTATATGTCGAAGGCGAATGCTATAAAAACTTTTAGGGATTTGCTCTCTTTCCTAACTATCATACCACTAGCGAAGACTGATGAGTTTGTTTTTACTTCGGCGCGGAATATGTGGCTGTTTCCACTTGTTGGTGGGTTGATTGGGTTGTGTGGGGCTGCGTATTTTGTGGCTGCTGGGTTTGTGCTTGGGTTTTTGTTGGGTTTGGTTAATTCTGTTGTTGCGGTACCTGTTGGGTTGTTGGTTGGGGTTTTGGCTTCTGCGATGACGCTGGCGTTTTTGTTGGTGTTTACGGGTTTTCAGCATTTTGATGGCTTGGTGGATTTGGGTAACGCCATCGGCATAAAGCGTGTTGAGGATAGGCGTGAGATTGCGCATCGTTGGGTGGTGACGGGTAAGGGTGCGTTTTTGGCGATTTTCGTAGAGTTCGCAGCGGTTGCGGGTTTGTTTTTGTTGAATGGTTATGTTGCGGTTTTGGCTTTGGTTTTGGCTGAGGTTTTGGGTAAGCTGGCGATGGTGACGATTGTTTGGCGTGGGAAGCCTTCGCATCAGGGTTTGGGTGCACGCTTCATCGGCGACGCAAAGCGGAAGCTGAATTTTGCTGCTTATGTGTCTGCGTTTGTTTTGGGTTTCGTGTTGTTGGGTGTTGCTGGGTTACTCGTAGTATGCATTGCCGTTCTGTTTGGTTTGTTCATGGAAGGCGTTGGAAACAGGGTATTTGGCGGAGTTTCGGGTGACATGATTGGTGCGACGAATGAGGGTGCTAGAGCGTTGACGCTGGTGCTGATTGCGGTTGTTTCTGTTCTGTACTCTGTTCTGTTTAGTGGGGCGTTGTTGCTTTGAAAGTTCCAGTTTTAGTCATGGCTGGTGGCAAGGGCAAACGGATGGGGTTGCCTGTGGAGAAGCCGCTGCTGCCGTTTCTTGGCAAGCCACTGCTGGATTGGGTTGTGGAAGCCGCGAAAGCTGCGGAGAATGTTTCTGAGGTTTACGTGGTGACCAGCCAAAATACGCCTGAAACCGAAAAACGCTGCAATGCCAAAGGTTGGAAGGTTCTGCGAACCGATGCGAAGGGGTATCATGCTGATTTGAAGCAGGCAACGCTTGAGGCTGGTTTGTTGGGGGCTGTGTTGACGGTTCCTGCGGATTTGCCTGCGGTGACGGGCGAGTTTTTGGATAAGGTTATTGGCGAGTTTGAGGTTTGTGGGATGGATTTTTTGGCTGTTTTTGTGCCCATCGAAGCGCGTGAAGCGTTGGGTTTGTCAATTTCCAGCACAGATGAGTATAAGGGTGTTTGGTATGCTGTTTCTGGTGTCAACATCGTCAACGGCGCAAAAATCCAGCAAGAAGGAAAAATCGAGACAAGCGCCATCATAACCCAAGAAACCGAAGTACTACTAAACATAAACACGCTGAAAGACTTGGAGATTTCCGAGAAGATAGTAAGGAAAACAAAGAAGAACTAGCGCCTGTTTTTTTGTTTTGCTCTCTGCAAAGCATCCCCGAGGGGGTAGTGATTATACAATTTGCTTATACAAAACGTAGATACAAAAACCGCCAAGAACCCTACTGCTCTGCGAGACTATACCCCCCCTCTATAAATAGAAACCACCACAGCGTAAACTAGAAGTTCACTGAAAGCACGCTACCAGTATACTGTATAAAACTAAAAAGGAAATCCAATAACACGGGAATTAACCAGCCAATAATTCCGCCAATAATTGCACCCACCCAGAATCCTGTCTTGTACCTTTTTCTCTTAGTTATTATTTGTAGCGAGATTTCGTCAATGTCCCACAAAACCCCTTTTCCTACATCAATCGAAAGAGTCCAGTCTTCTTTTGTCTTATCATCGTCACTTAGTATTCGCTCAATTGGATATGACACTTCTCGCCCAAAACCGTAATCTGTTCCAAATGGCATTTGATACGCAACAAGATAAAGCGCATCAACATCTTTTTCATTCAGAGATATTCGTGCCTACAGCGTTGGGATTATTTGGATAAGGGAGAGAGCCGCCACATAGGTGTAACCCAGATTGAATGCGACTTGAGCGTATGGTCAGAGTTGCTTCGTGTAGATATCGTCTTTTGTCCTCTGGAAGTATAATGCTCCATTCGGCATGAGCTTTCTCGGGTGTATACTGTTTGCTTAAACCTAGAACAACAGTAGTCGAACGGAAGATGTTGGCAGGTACATCCCCGTGGTCATTTAGAGTGACGAATCCGTTTGTTCTTTTGAGAATAAATTTGTTACCATGTATAATTAATGGGTTCTCAACTTCAAATCTTGTTTCTCGAATAAGGGCATCTAAGGAAAACCTCATAGAACCGTTTTTTTGATTCGTGACAACAGCATGCAGTAGAAAAGTCTCTCTTAATGGTCTAAGTAGAATCTTCCATATTAGCCCTATACAAAATGCAAAGAAAATACCTATAAAGAAAAATACAACTGTTGACCATGAAAGTAAGCTCCAGTTATCGCTTCTGTAATTACTTGTGACATCTACTACTGAGGAGTCGCTGAATGACAAGGCAAGTATTGGCGGAGTACCCCACTTTTCCTCATAAAACAGTGGGTATCCAATGTTCTCACTGATACTAGCACCTGTTGGGGAAGGGTCAACACGAGTCCATACATTATTCACCTTGACTTCAGTCCAAACATGGTCATTAAATACACTCACGACAATTCTCGCTTCGTATCCTTGAGAAACACATAATCCTGCATACAATATGGCAAATCCGCCACAGCGCGCTTGACCATATTGATAAATCTGTATTGGGTCCGAATAGAACGTCATGCTAGAGGAAGTATTCCAATTAAGTGTAGAGTTTTCCCATTCATACAACTCAACATAGTCATAGCTTCTTCCAAGAACATTTCTAAAGTACTCTATTTGTTCAGGATCTGTGAGAGTTTGTGCGGCACTTTGATAAGTAACTATTAGTGTTGCTGAAAATAGCGGAAACAGCACCAAAAAGCCAACTAAAACAATCAGTCCTGACAACTTAAATGCCCTTTTGCCGAAGTGTGAATAACTCAAACCCATAAACACACAAACCAATGCGCTACTATATAGCCACCAGAAAATCGATACCCATCCGCCCAAGATGCCTAAGATTATTTCAAAAACAAACAGCAAACCAAGCCCTAAAACTATGCCAACTTTAACGGAAGCACCTATTTGAGCAAGCATCTCTCTCTGTTTTTGGTTAAGTCTTGTTTTTCGGATTTTAGGCATTAGTATAGCACGCTCAACAGTCCAAACATCACAGTTATAATGTTTCTCGGTTGCCTTTTTATGCTTTAAACCTAACAAACCAAACGCGTTAAAAATTATAAAAATTAGATGGAAAATTACGGGTAACTAGAAGTTTAGGATACACTCATCTTTCAACTAAACAGTCAAATTCTAGGAATTGTTAGTAGAAATATTTAACATCACCTCACAGCAATTCTAATAATAAAATGCTTTGTGCTTCAGGGGTAGTCTAACAGTTGAGTATACTGAGTCATGCCAGGTTCTGGAACGCAGTAATCAGCATGCCCACTACCAAGAAGATGCTTCAACTGTCCCTGAAGAAGTGCCCAAGCTGCAACCGAACCGTGCTCGAAGCGGCACTGGACGATTACGTTGGCAAAACTGACAAAAAATGCCAGAAATGCAGCGGCACATACTCCAAAATCATCGGCTTCTGGATAGAATTCCTCAGAAAAAGCCTTAACGTCAAAAAGGAAAAAGTCGACAAACTCCTCGCCGACCCATACGCCCGAACCGCAGTGCTCAACATCGCACGCTCCTTCAAACATTTTGGAATAAAAAAACCCATCAGCCTGTATGCGCCGTTCCTCGTAGTATGGGACTTCACCCACAAATGCAATTTACGCTGTAAGCACTGCTACAGCAAAAGCGGCGCCGTCCAAGAAGAAGAACTCAGCACACAAGAAGCTAAGGATGTGGTGGACCAGTTGGCAGATGCTGGGGTGACGGCGTTGGCGTTTTCAGGCGGCGAACCACTCAGCAGAGCAGACTTTTTTGAAGTATCAGGACACGCGGTCAAACGGGGACTGTACGTTTCCGTAGCTACAAATGGCACTTTGTTAACCAAGGATATGGCGCAGAAACTCAAAGCAGCCCAGATACACTATGTAGAAATCAGCATTGACGGCGCCACCGCAAAAACCCACGACGCCTTCCGAGGAGTAGCAGGCGCGTTTGACAAAGCCGTAGAAGGCTTAAAAAACTGCGTAGAAGCTGACCTCTGCGCGTGCATCGCAAGTACAGCCACGAAGAATAACCTCGAAGAGTTCCCAGCCATAATCGACCTTGCAGAGGAAATTGGCGCGGAGCGCTTCACTTACTTTAACTTCATTCCCACGGGCAGAGCCAAAGAACACTTCGACCAAGACCTCTCAGCCGAGGAACGGGAAAAGCTCATGCGGTATTTGCTTAATAGGATGTCGAAGGGCTGCAAAACCACCATCCTCACCACCGCACCACAGCTAGCCCGCGTCGCGCTGCAATGCCAAGGACCAAGCGGCACTGGCGAGGTCACCATGAGCATGGCGCACATGCAAACCGTCAAAGTCAGCAAAAAAGCCGTACCGCTGGCAGATTTCATTGGGGGATGCGGCGCAGGCAGACTCTACTGCTCACTGTCCCCACAGGGCGATGTGCACCCGTGCGTTTTCTTCCCCGTCACCGTCGGCAACCTGAAAACCGAAAAATTCCAAGACGTATGGCTGAACGCAGAAATGTTCAACGACCTGCGCGACAGGTCAAAGCTGAAAGGCACCTGTGGAAGCTGTGACTACAAGTTTATCTGCGGCGGCTGCCGAGCCAGAGCCAACGCATACCACAACGACTTCTTAACTTCTGACCCAGGCTGCGCACATGGCAAAAAAGCAAAGGAAACCTGAAAATGCCGCAGCAGAAAACCGTCAAAATCTACAGAGCCCAACAAGACATAACCAAAATCCTAAAAGAAGCCGTCAAAGACGCAAACCTCCAAGGGAAAAAACGGATTTTCATAAAGCCCAACCTGAGCCACCCCGAATACCTGCCTGGCGTAGTCACCAGCCCAGAACTCACCTTTGAACTCATCAGCCTGCTGCGAAACCACGCCGAAGAAGTCATCGTGGGGGAATCTGACGGCTTCAACTATCCCTGCCGCACAGCCTTCAAAAAAACAGGCATGGAAGACGCCGTCAAAAAAGCAGGCGGCACCATAATCAACCTGTCCGAGGACAAAATCGTCAAAGTCAAATTCCCAAACGCCCGACCGCTAAAGCAGCTGTACTTGGCAAAAACCATGCTGGACGCCGACGCCGTAATCGATTTGCCCCTTATGAAGACGCATGAGTTCATGATGTACAGCGGCGCACTCAAAAACCTCTTCGGATGCGTGCCCAGCAACAGACGCATCTACCTGCACCCGTACCTGCCCGAAGTCTTCCTCCGACTCTACCAGCTCTTCAAGCCACAGTTGACAATCATGGACGCGCGCGTAGGCATCGAGGGGAACGGACCAACCAAAGGCAAACCCGTAAAGCTGGACCTCATCCTCACAGGCACCGACGCCCTAGCCGTCGACATAGTCTCAGTGCAAGTCATGGGCTTAAACTGGAAAGACACCTACCTCAACTACATCGCCCAAAAAACACACCTAAAAGAAAAAACCATCAAAGTAGAAGGCTTACAAGTAGCCGAAGTCATGCACCGCTTTGAGCCGCCAAGAATCGACCTGCCCGTCAAAGCCCAAATGGAAATCTACAAGCACGAATTCTTAACAAAAATCTTCTTCTGCTCACTGGACGTGGTCAAGCTGTTCCAGAAAGTAACCACGACGTACAGGGGCGAAGAAGTCGAAATAGGCTAACGCAGCGCTTCCGCGTAAACCGCCATCGCTTTCTTAACCAGAATCCGCCAGTCAAACCGCTCCTCAATGGTTTTCCGCGCCAGATGCGCCATCTCAGCCGCCTCAGCAGGATGCTCCAAAAAGTACAGGATGCGGTCGGAGAACTGTTTGGCGTTGAAAGGCTCACACAGGAATCCGTTTTTGCCGTCGGTTATGGTTTCAGGTATTCCGCCAACTTTTGTGGTTACGACGGGCAACCCAGTCGACAGCGCCTCCAAAACCGCAAACGGATGATGCTCATAAAACGTGGAGAAGGCGAAAACGTCTGCGGCTTGATACAGCTTGGGCAATTTCTTATCTGGGTAGTAGCCTGTGAAGATTATGTTGTCTTTTACTCCGAGCATCTCGGCATGGTTGACGAGTTTCTTCATTTCGTCGCTTTGCCCTTTGCCTGAAATTATGAATTTAGCATTTTTGAATTTGCGGACTACGGCGGGCATGCTCTCGATGAGCGTAAACAAGCCTTTGCGCGCATAAAGTCTGCCCACTGAGAGTATGGCTATGTCGTCAGGGTTAAAACCTAACTCCGCCTTCACCTTACGCTTGTCAACCGCAGGCTGAAACTTGTTTATGTCAACCCCGTTGTGGATAACGCGGATTTTATCCTCCTTAATCTTGTAATAATTTACGAGTTCTCGGCGGGTAAAATCACTCACCGCGATAAGCTTTCTTGAGCGCGCCATCATCTTCTCTTCAAAAATCCGCAGAAACCAGTTAAAACTCACCATAAACTTCTCATTCGAATTCAGCCTAGTGTACGGTTCGCTACGGATGGCGTCGGCTTCGCCCTTCCAAGTCGAATGCACCGTGGAAACCAAAGTCTTCCCAAAACCAGCAGGAACCGCAAAATTCGGAACCAGCGGCAAATTCACATGAGTCACATCCACGCCTGCAGTTTCGCGGACACTATTCAGCTTACGCAAACTGGAGCCAGCGAACAGAAACGACTTCACGATAGGCGTCTTGGAGGTCTTAAGGAAATAAACAGAATGCTGCGCGTTCACCTTGACATCGCCAGCCGCAGGGTACCCTGTAACTACGCAGACGTCATAGCCGTTTTTCATGAGTTCCTTGGAGAGGTAGTAAACGTAGGCGCCCGTGCCTCCCGCAAGAGGAAGATACTCAGGAGAAATGAAACACACTTTGGTCATTGCTGTTTTTGCCTCCCTTTTCCCGTTAAATAGTTGGCTGCGGTTACTGCGGCGCCAGAGAGCCACGCAAACGCCCGCACAAAGTAGAGCACGAAAAGTCGCATGGCGGTACGGTCCTTGAATTTGACCGAGATTCGGGCAGCAGAAACCACGTAGTAAACACAAATAAACGCAAAAAGCCCTGCCGAAACGTACCACAGCAACCGCAACACATCCCAAACGCCCAAAACAGCAAAACCCAACACCGCCAAAAGCAGTGCGGGCTGGATGTTCATGCCAAAATCCGTAATCTCATCGCCCCGCGCCAACCGCGAATGCTTAAAGTAAAGCCGAGTGGTGTTTTTGCCGTACTGCAACTGCTGCCGCCAGTAAGCCCCAACGGTTTCCCTGTTAAAGTGGTAGCACTTCGCCGCGGGCTCGTAAGCAATTTTGTAGCCTTTGCTGCTTAAACGGAAGCCGAAGTCTGTGTCGTACTGCGAAGGCAAATCCTCAGCCCAGCCGCCAACCTCCTCCACGACGCTTTTCTTGAGCAGCAGATTCATGGTTGCGATGCGTCCAGTGTACTTGCCCAAACGGCGGTAGCGATTTTTCAGTTCGTATCCGATGCTGCGTGCCCACGGATTCTCGCGGTTCCAAGTTTCTATGCCACCGCTTACCCCAGCAACCTCAGCCTCATCCAAGCGAGGCACAAGCTTGCGCAGCCAGTCGGGCTCCACTTTGGCGTCGGCATCCACAAAACCCAAAACAGGATAACGGACAAGCTTCATGGCATAGTTATACGCTGCGGCAGCATTCAGAGGCAACGAGAAAACCTGCGCAGGAAACCTCTCCGCTATCTTAACCGTCTCGTCGGTTGAGCAGCCGTCCATAACAATTACTTCAAGCGAACCTTTCGGGTAATCCTGCTCAAAAAGAGCTTTGAGGCAGTCGCCAATGGTGTCAGCACTGTTACGCGAAGCAACAATAACTGAAACTTTAGGGTACTCAGCAGCCACCACGGTTAACTCCTCACATACGCAGACACTATAGAGAGCAAAATCTTCACCCCATCCACCAAAGGATCCACCTGCGATGCTCCAAAGGTGCGCTGCACGAAACTTATCGGAACCTCCGCAATTTTGAAACGTTTTTTAGCAGTTTTCACAAGCATTTCAGACTCTATCTCGTACTCCCCTGACCAAAGCGGCGCCATACTCTTCAGAGCGTCACGGGTCATAACACGGTAGCCTGACTGTGAATCAGTTATGGGGTTCCGTATGAGGATTTGAATAAGCACATTGAATAGGCGGTTTCCAGCCGCGTTTACCCGTTTAGCGTAAAAGGTGTGAGAGTTCATGAATCGAGAGCCAATAACTAGCTCAGCATCACCAGCAAGCAACGGCTTGAGCAGTCGGGGCAACTCTTCAGGTCGGTGGGAACCATCAGAGTCTATTGTGGCAACTACGTCGCCTTTGGCTTTTGCAAAACCAGCGCGCAGAGCATAACCTTTGCCCATGTGCTGCTTTAACCGATAAACCGAAACCTGCTGGCTTTGGGCAACCTCCACAGAATTATCACGTGAATAATCATCAACCACAATTACTTCGTACCTAAAGCCTGTTTTCTGCAGAACCGCTTTCAAGCGACCGATAACGTTGCCTACAGTTGGTTCCTCGTTGAACACGGGAACTACCACGGAAAGCATCTTGCCATCGGTTTGCATCTTGGTTAACATGCTGAATAAAACAGTTTATAAACTTTGGCTGTTGCCTATATCAAGCACCCGCACACGCAAGAATCGATGAGCAGACTGGAAGGGAATATGCTGGAAAACAGAGAAACAGAGAAAGTCACTTGGTTTTCCATGTGGTTTTTGGCTTCAGTAGCCACTTTCGGCATAGCGTTTTTCCCCATGTTTTATCGCATGATAAACAGTAGAAACAAGCATTTTCGCCGCGAAGCAAACTTGGAGAAACAGATTGTAGAGTTCCTCAGAAAACAGGGAAAAGAACCACCTCAAACTGCAGATGCGTCTCGCGATATGAATGCGGCGGCGTGGGCAGCTTCTATTATTCTAGTCGTACCCGTTTTCATAATCGCCTATTTTCTGTCCAAAGACCTGCTGGCGCATGAAAAGCACCAAGACCAGTTCCTCGCAGACGCCTTTCCCGAGCGGATGTTTATGCCGCAGACGATACCGATAAAAAAATATGCCCTGATAACGATAGTTACGTTGGGTGTGGGCGGCGTTTACTGGCTCTACAAAATCGTGAACCTGTACAATGCCCACTTCAAGGCACAATGGAAAATCGAAAAGGACATTGCACGTTTGATGGAGGAAAACCAAGTTGGCAAATCCATGTAAACAGAAAAGGTTTGTGAGCCACGGCGGCGACGTTTGGGGTTTTAGCAGAAAATACAACATCCCTCTAGAGAACGTGATGGACTTTAGCGGTCCCATCAATTTTCTTGGTCCTGCACCTAAAGCAGTGGAAGCGGTGAAGCAGTATGCGAAGCTCATCAGGTTTTATCCTGACCCAAACCCAGTGGAGTTGCGCTCAGAAATTGCCGCGTACGTTGGACACGGCGTCGGCGCAGAAAACATAATTCTGGGCAACGGCTCAATAGAACTCATCTACATGATTACTGAGGTTTTTCCGCGAGGCTTCAAAGCAGTTATCCCTGTGCCATCGTTTACGGAGTACGAGAAAGCAACACTGCGAGTCGGCGGCGAACCAGTCTGTGTGCAGCTGCCAGAAAACTGCGCCTTAGACACAGAGAGCGTAAAGAAAGCAGTCACAGACGACACGCGGATAGTGTGCATCTGCAACCCCCACAGCCCCTCAGGAACCCTCTACAGCAAAGAAACAATTCTGGACCTTGTAGAGTTCTGCCACAAAAAAGGCATAATCTTCAGCATCGACGAAAACTACATCGAATTCGCCCAAAAAGGCGAAGACAACACCGTGGCAGGCTACGTGAAGAAATACGAAAACCTCTTCGTCATCAGGTCAGTAACGAAATTCTACGGCATGCCCGGCATACGCTTCGGCTACGGCATAGCAGCAGAAAGCCTCATAGACAAACTGCAGACCGTGCGACAACCATGGAGCATAAACGGCTTAGCGGGATTCGCCACGTTGGCAGCGTTCAAGGACACCGAGTTCATTGAAAACACTAAGCGAACCATCGCCAAAGAGAGAGCAGCGTTTGCCAAGATGCTTGGCGAAGTTGGCGGACTGAAGGTTTTCCCGTCTGAGACCAACTTTTTGCTGGTGAAGATTTTAAACAAGAATCTTACGTCGACTGCGTTGCGGGATGAGTTAGCTAAAGAAGGGCTTCTCATTAGGGATTGCAGCACTTTTGTGGGCTTAGATAACAGCTACTTCAGAGTCACTGTACGGTCAGCTGCGGATAACTTGAAGTTAGTTACTGTTATGAAACAAAAAATCAAGGCATCAAACTAGCGAATCAAGAATCAAGCAACTCCAAAGAAAAATATCAGATGCCGAATAGACGATTTTATATACTAGCTGCAAAACAGCTCAATTATCGGTAAAAGGAGAAAAGAAAATGAAGAAACTCTTCAAAATCATACTTGCCTTATTTGCTGTACTAATCGTTGGGATAGTGGCTTTTGGCGCAATCATAGTCTTGGACATAGCAGCCTACACTTCCACAGACTCAGAAACCTTAACTCCAAGCGGTGCCTCCGTCGGCAAAGCCCTCGTTGTTTATGACTTAGGCTTAAGTGGAACCGCCAAAAACGTAGCTTCCAAAATATCAAGCGAACTGCAATCACACGGGTACACTGTTACTTTCGCAGGCATCAAAAGCAGCGCCGCAGCAAACACCTCAGACTACGACATCATTGTTGTTGGTGGACCAATCTACGCTGGAACACCAACCAGTTCAGTCAAAGACTTCCTCAGCAACTTGAACACTGCACAAGGAGTTAAAATCGGCGTGTTCGGAAGCGGGTCAGGTGCGCAGGAGCAAAGCGACATAGACCAAATCACAAATGCCATAGCAGGTCTTCCCAATGGCAGTTCATTGGCAAATGCGATAGTTGTAAAAATTGGCTCTGGCGAAGACGTTAACACACGCAGTGCAGATTTTGTCGCCCAACTACTAAGTTAAGCCACTGTGACAGGTTCCAGCGGCATAATTCAACTTTTTTCTTTTCATCCGCTTCACAGAGGCATCAAGGAAACACGTTTATATTTTGGCGGACAAGAGTATCACTAACTCTATGGGCAATGGAGAAAAAAGCTAACGAGGAAGCACAATTTGATTTTATTAATGACCACCGCTCCATCCGAAAACGCGCCATGGTATCTGGGCAGAAAATTCCCACCCCTAGGATTGTCCTATGTTGCTGCGGCGTTGGAGAAAGCAGGTTTTGAAGTGCAAGTCCTCGACAACTACTTACTTAAAAAACCCATAGACGAAGTTAAACAGCTGGTTAAGCAGCTTAACCCTGAAATAGTGGGGATGACCTGCAGTTCTTCAACTTACAACAAATGTGTCGAAACCGCCGCCGCCGTCAAAGAGGTTGCACCTTCCTGCAAAGTTGTGGTCGGCGGATGGCACCCCAGCTACGTGCCCGACAGCATGCTCCAACACCCCCAAATCGATTACGTTGTTATGGGTGAAGGCGAACAAGCCATGGTGGAGCTCGCCACCTACATAATAAAAGGCGAAAGAGAAATTGTTCTCGGCGCAATCGCGGGCGTCGCTTACAAGATGGGCGGCACTATACTAAAAAACACGCCCAAATTCATCAAAAACCTCGACGAGATTCCTTTTCCCGCAAGACACCTGCTGCCCATGGACCTCTACGAGAGAAAAATGGAGTTCCTCGACGTGGAACCCGTGGACATTATGAGCATCATCCGCGGCTGTCCGTTTAACTGTGCGTTTTGCGAAACCCGCAAAATGTGGGGACCCGCCTGCCGCTTCTTTAGCCCAAAACGGGTTGTAGAAGAAATCAAGTACATGAAAGACAAGTACGGCTCCAAAGGCATCTACTTCATCAACGACAACTTTACCATTTTTAACTTTACCTTCAAGGTGGCATGCTGCGCAGTGAGCGCTGTTAAGGTTTACGCCGGTCACATGGTGCGACCACTTGGTAAATTCAGCAGTAACGGCACGAACACCATCGTTCACAGGCACTGCAGCTTTGCTAGCAGCAGTTTGTTGAGCAATAGCGTGACAAGCAAGGCAAGAGGCCGCAGCATCTGTACCGGAGTTCGGAACCATAGCAGGAGTAATATTATGAGGATCTTTTGTTGTAGAGTGACAGTTTGCGCAGACTTTCGGATCCATTAAGGTTACGTCATGTGGCGTATGTGCTGAGTGACAACTGGCGCACTGTAATGCACCAGGATGTCCGCCAGTGTTGGCGCCAGCATGGCAATCATAGCAGTTGGCTATGTGGTTGTAGGGAT
>CALMWK010000097.1 GCA_937873375.1 Candidatus Bathyarchaeota archaeon | reverse complement strand
AGTAAATCTCCGATGCCTTCGCGTTTGCCCATCTTCTCTATGAGTTGTAGGAGGGCTTCAGCGTTACCGAATCTAGCTTCTATGCCGTCGAGGTCTTTGCTGGACAGGATGCCATTTTCATAGCAGTCCATGGCAAATCCAACAGTTACACCTGTGCTTTGCGCGTCCATGCCGTAGTAGTTGCAAAGTTCTGCGGCTCTTATTATGGCGTCAAGTTTGTTTACGCCCGTGTATGGACCCATAGCCCAGATACTTTCGTATTCAACACGAGCCATAGTTCCCTTGTATGGACCCTCACGCACTACTGCTTCATGTTCACAGCGCATTGGACAAGAGCTGCAAGCAATTATTTTTGCAACATACCTCTCGTTGAGGGCTTCTCCGCTCACTTTGTCAGCATCTTCAAAACGTGCACTGCTGTAGTTGCGGGTAGGCATACAATACAGGTTATTGTTGATCAGAACATTTTCTACAGTGCCTAATGTTCGGTATTTCTGAGTAGCAGGCCCTTTCATTCTTTCATGGAACTCTTTAACCATATCCATGAATTCAGCGGGCTTTGCCACAGTGATGTCGTGTGTTCCGCGGACAGCGATAGCTTTGAGGTTCTTGGAACCCATAACTGCGCCTAAACCAGTTCTTCCCGCTGCGCGTGTTTTCTCGTTTATTATGCAAGCGATTTTGGAAAGTTTCTCTCCAGCCAAACCTATTGCGGCTACTCTTACGTAGTAGTCGCCCAAGTCATTCTTGATTGTCTCTTCAGTTTCTGAAGGTGACTTGCCCCAAAGATTTGCAGCGTCTAAAATCTGCACGGAATCATCGTCTATCCATAGATAAACGGGTTTTTCGGCTTTACCAGTTAATATGACTGCATCGTATCCTGCTCTTTTCAATTCGGACCCAAAGGTACCGTGAGAAACTGCTTCCCCGACGCCTCCAGTTGCAGGTGACTTTGAAATGAATGCGTGTCCGTTTCCTCCTGTAGGAAACATAGTTCCAGAGACTGGACCCAGCGCCAAGACAAGCGGGTTTTCTGGGCTGAGGGCATCAACGCCTGCTTTTGATTTTGCAAGCCAAAGCCTCATGCCTAAACCTATGCCACCAACGTATTTTTTGGCGTCGTCTTCGTTTAGTTTTTCAGTTCGGGTTTTCCCGGTAGTTAAGTCAACGTGAAGAACTCTTCCTGCGTAACCGAGCAAACTTGTTCCTCCATACGATGTGGAATTATTAGTCAAGTGGAAAGTATATTAACTTAATGGAGCTACAAATAAAAAATTATGCTGCAACTTTTAGGTTCATTTTCCGTTATGAACCAGCAACCACAACGCTTCTGAGGGGAAGTCAAGTTCAAAAAGCCACTGGAAAGAGAAAAGAAATATGAGATGCACAACCCTTACTATCAAAAGAAGACGCCACACATCAACGAGGAACAAAAATTGAAGGCAAAAATCAGCTATTTGGGCTTAGTGAAAAACTACACCAAAAAACTCCAAGACGAAATGGAGCTTACAGAAGGCGCCGCACTCTCAGAGCTACTTGACAAACTCGCAGCAAACTTTGGCAAGCCATTCAACCCAGAAGTCTACGACCCAAACAAAAAAGAAGTCAAACCCATGTTTGTGGTTATGGTTAACGGCGTTTTGATGGGACAACTTGGCGGCGTAGAAACGAAACTGAAAAACGGCGACAACATAATCGTTATGCCGCTGATGACAGGCGGATAAAACACCTAAGTTTGGCTGGATTTCCCAGTTTCAGCGATGCGGAAAGTTTTATTTTCAAAACACTTCTTATGGTGGACAGGGACAAGGCTATCTCTGGGGAGATAATCAAACTCTTAGTAGCCTAATATCAAGAGCGGATTAAAGCGAATGCCTATGTTTGACAAGAGCAACCTAAAGAAGCTACTGAGTGAGAATTATCCCCTTTTAAGCATTCTAATTGGGGTTGTGCTGGTTTCGGTTGCAATAGGTCCTTTTCAAAACGGAGACACCGAATGGGAATTCCAAGCTGCAACAGGAGTAATCAAGTGGGGTATGCCCTATGTGAATAATTTTGGCAATATGATGGATCAGCCACCATTAGGCTTTTACATTGAAGCACTGTTCTTCAAAATCTTCGGTGCATCAGCCGACATAGGCGTAATCTTAGTAACATTGTTTGGGATAGGATCCACTATATTGGTATACAAAATTGGCAAGGTTTTGTATAGCAAAACAACAGGGCTATTCGCAGCTGCGCTCTTTGCTTTGACGCCCTGGCAACTTGTCCTTTCAAGAACCTTCCTCATCGACGCGCAGTGTCTATTTCTTAGCCTGCTTTGCCTATTTGTAGGAATCTCGGCTACTCGCAAAGACTCGCTTAAGCTTTCCATGGTTTCAGGAATTCTTTTCGCCGCTGCTCTTCTGACAAAACTATACGCCGTTTTTATTCTGATTCCTCTGGTGATGTTCTACATTTTGTACCGACCAAAGAACCTAAAACGTACATTTAGCTGGTTGGGAGCGTTTTTCTTACCTGCAATAGTATTTGTTTTCTTGTGGTATCAAGTAATTTCAGGGCAAGGGATGCTTTCAATTTTCAGTCATGGAGATTTCTCGAACCCTAATTACAGCGAGGTTGTTCCTTCATACTTTTTTGCCATCAACTTTCTTGGGGATTATGGTTTGGGATGGTTTTTTATAGCTGCCGCAGCGTTGTCCTTGGGCGTTTATCTTTTTCGGAGAAAACAATTTTCAAATATCCTTCTTTTCGATCTGATTTGTTTGACAATTATAATAGCTGTAGTTAGCGTCAACACTTTTTTGGGGGCGGGGCTTAATCTTAAATCGCCTTATAATAACGCCATTAAGTTTGATTATCAGGTCTTGCCTTTTTTCAGTTTGTTAGCAGCATCACTAGCAGGCAAATGCCTTTCACTGGTTAAGTCAGCAAAAACAGCAAGCAAACACATCAAACTGCTCCTTTTTCTTGTCGCTTTGACGGGGCTGGTTCTGCTGGGAACCACGATACTTTTTAACATGCAAACTGCACAGCAACTTGCCACATCGGATTATTTGCTTTTCAGAGTCGAGCGAAGTATAGATGTGGGTTATAGTCTTTTTAATCCTGACCCAATTGGCAATAATGTCCTTTTAAGGGGTGCTCAGTATTTGGGGTTCGCGTTTGTGCTATCAGGACTTTTAGTGGCAAGCAGACATAAACTTTGGAACTCGTTCAAACCGATGCGTCGCTGGATTGAAAAGAAAAATGCCTTACCCATTAAAGGTAAAGAAATTCTTCAGGGATAACGGAACCAGCTAAATTAAAAAATAAAATGAGAAGCGCGTAAAGCGCTTACTGATTTTTCGTGGAGCTTGCTATTTGGGGGTTTCAGCTGTTTGGAACAGGTTCTGCACAGCTTTCTGCCTAGATTTCTGTGCAAGCTGCTCTGCTGTAACGAATGTCAATGCTTCTTCGGGACACCATTTGACGCATTGGGGTTCTTTATCCGGGTTGTCGGTGCAACTGTTGCATGTGAATACAACTTTCTTTTCGGGGTGCATGTTCATGGCGCCGAACTGGCATGCTGCTATACACCATCCACAACCGTTGCAGGCGTTCTCGTCAACTCTTATTATGCCGCTGTTCTCTTCTTGGGATAGCGCATCTTTTGGGCAAGCAGCTACGCATGCAGGGTCTTCGCAGTGCCTGCAGGTAACAGCTAGGTTAGTTAGTGGTCCCATGCGCATGGCACGTATACGTGACTTATTCGGGTTGAACGTGTTTTCGTTGACCATAGAACAGGCGTACTCGCAAACTACGCAGCCTATACATTTTTCAGGGTCAGCAGTTACGAATTTTCGGTCTTGAGGTCGCACCATTTTAGTTGCCTCCTTGCTCAGCTTTTTCGGCTATGTAAGCCAAATCGCCAAGACCTACTTCTTTAAGTTTTTCCACAGTTGGAATACCTTCAGGTGACCAGCCTCTTGAAGCATAATAGTCTGCTAAACCAACTTGGAATTCTTCTTCGTTAACGCAAACGCCTTTGGCAGGTCCCTCGTCTGGTACTGGCACGTTCTTTATTTTCCATGGGAGGGTGTCGTTTTTCCGTGTGCCTTTGCCTTCGCGTATGTTGAAGAGTCGGGCGAGGTTTTCAATTCTGTCGCCAGCCAGGGCCATTTCTTCCACGGTCATGGGTATGCCTGTGGCTAAGGTGTAGTAGTTTGCCAAGTCTTTCCAGCCGTCGTAGTAGGTGCCTCTTGAGAACTTGCACACGATAAGCGAGTCAATAATGTTGTACATTTTGCTTTCGTCAGTAATCATTTTGCCGCGTCCTGCCTCAATCTTGAAGCGGTTCACTTTGCCCTTAACGTCAGGCGAGTAAGCACCGTTTCTAAGGTGACAAGCTCCACGGAATGAAACACTGAATCCAAGTGCGGCAGTCTTCAGAGTTCGCAAGTCGTAGCCTGGAAGCTCTAAGCCTTTGATGTGGCAAGCGTACTTGTATGCGTCTCCACCGATTATTTCAGCAGCCTTCGCAACACCTTCAGCCAGTGCATTGCCTAGCCAGCCCTCGCGTTTGCCTATCTTATGGATAATTGCGATGAGTGCTTCAGCGTTTCCGAAATTAAGCTCTATTCCATCTGTCTGTTCCTTGGTTATTACGCCGTGCTCGTAGCAGTCCATGGCAAAAGCAACAACAACACCAATGGATATGCCGTCCATGCCGTATTCGTTGACGATGCGCATGGCTTCTATGATAGCGTCTAAACGGTCAACTCCACAGAGGGGACCCATGCTCCAGAGGCACTCGAACTCCAATCGTGAGATGGAGCCTTTGTAGGGACCTTCAGGAACCACAGCGATGTGGTCACAACGCATACCACATGTGGCGCAGCCTACAATTTTCTTGACATAATGTTCGTTAAGGTATTCGCCGCTCACTTTGTTTGCGCCTTCAAAGGTGGCGTTAGTCCAGTTTCGTGTGGCTAAAGCGGAAAGTGAGTTCAAAACCAAAACGTTCTCGGGAGTACCCAAGGTCTTGTATTTCTTGGTGGCAGGTCCCTTCATGCGTTCATAAATAAGCTTAACAAATTCCCTGAACTTGGGCATGTCTGCGACGTTAACGTCTTTTGTGCCACGAACCGCTACTGCCTTGAGATTCTTGGAGCCCATGACACCACCCATACCGCTTCTTCCGATAGCTCGGAACTCATCGTTTATGATGGCGGCAAACCGACAAAGTTTCTCTCCAGCTTCGCCGATGGCGGAAACGCGAATGTAGAAGTCGCCGAGTTCTTGGCGGATGGTTTTGTCAGTTTGGTATACAGTAAAGTGTTTGAGGTGTTCAGCATCCATGATTTGGACTTTGTCATCGTCAATCCAGAGGTAGCTGAGTTTGGGTGCTTTGCCAGTAATTATGATGGCGTCGTAGCCTGCTCGTTTGAAGTCAGGTCCGAAGAAGCCGTGGGATTCACCATTGCCGATTCCACCGGTGGCGGGAGATTTGGACACGACAGCATAGCTGTTACCTCCTGTTGGCCCCATAGTACCGCTCAACGGCCCTGTCATGTAGATAAGTGGGTTGTCTGGGTCATAAGCGTCAGTGCCGGGTTTTGAGTTGTCCATAAGAAGTTTAATTCCGAGACCGATACCCCCGATATACTGTTTTGCCAGTTCCTCGGTTAATGGCTCAGTGCTTATTTTTCCAGTGGTTAAGTCAACACGCAATATTTTTCCAGCGTAAGCGTACATTATTTTTTACCTCTATACGTGTTGGTTTACTATTAGGAAGGTGAAGCAGATATAAACCTAATGGATTTGCATGGGAAAAATCGTTGTTAAAATATGAAAATTAAACAGAGCCAATTCGATATGTTTACTTATTCACATCGAATGTGAAGGTTGCGTTTTATTCCGAAACAAACACCAACAAAATTCTTTTTGAATTTAACTCTTCCAAGTTCAACAGTAGAAAACACCTCGCCCAGCACAAACCCCATTAAGCATTTACCACCATCAACAGAAAAACTATAATATCGTGACTTGAAAAGAAATTAAGGGGGGATGGTTTTCAACAAAAAATCGACAATCTGCACCGCGGAAGCAGTAACTTCTGGGGTTAAGCCTTCTCCGAAATCTACGTTTTTAGGCTCAATAAGAAGTAATGCCAGTTTTCCACCTGTCATTTTTGTTACGTATTCGCAGAAAACCCGCAAAGGCAGCATATGTGTGGAGATTGCGGGAAAATTCGTCACTTTTTCTGCATCAAACAAGCGTACTTCTCCAGGTTTCAGCTGCATCATAGCGGCATCTATCAGGAGCACATGGGAAGGTTTGAGTTCAATTATCTCGTCCATGAAGCTTTCAGGCACGGTTTCGCATTCAATCAAGTGAACTTTTGAGGAGACTTTACCTTGTAGGTCTTGGATAATTTTTACGCCTACAAAGTCATCAAACCGTATAGGATTGCCTATACCAGCTATGACCACGCTTTCCGCTTTGTTTAGCCACGCGGTTAATTCTTTTTCAAAGCTGTACGGAGCATCAACCAAATTGGGCACACAACTGAGATGAAAAACAAAAAAGATAAAAAGAAAAGGTTTAGGGTTTTTGGTTTAGCGTTGCAGCGTCTGAATGCGTTGCTTGTTGCTATCGAAGACCTCAACGGTAAGCGGCATCTGGCCAACTGCGAAGTGTGTGGCGCATCCAAAGCAGGGGTCGTAGGCTCTGAAAGCCATTTCGACTTTGTTGAGTATGCCTTGGTCAACTTTGCCGCCGTGGATTAAGCCTTTTGCTGCGTCGCGGATGCTCATGCATATAGCTGGGTAGTTGTTGGTCGTGGCTACAATCATGTTGACGTCTTTGACCATTGCGTCTTTGTCCAGTGTGTAGTGGTGAATGAGTGTGCCTCTGGCTGCTTCAACGATGCCTATGCCTTCGCCTGGTGTTCCTGGTTTGTTGCGTATGTTTGTGCTTGTGATTTCGGGGTCTTTGGCTAGTTCAACTGCTCTTTCTGCAGCGTAAAGCAACTCGATTAGGCGTGCCCAGTGGAATGCGAGGGTGCCGTGGACTGGTTTGCCCAGAGTCTTGTACATGACTTCGTATTCTGCTTGAGCTAGAGGTGTTGCCATGCCGTCGGAAGCGTTTAGTCGTCCAAGTGGGCCAACGCGGTAGACGCCGCTGTCAGGGCCGTAGGCAAAGCCTTTCCAGCCGATTTTCTTGAGGTACGGGAATTTGCTGTAGGTCCATTCTTCAACGTGTTCGCCGACGTGCTTGAGGTAATCTTTGGGTTCGAACTTGAGGAATTCTTTGCCTGATGGATCAACTACGCGGACTTTTCCGTCGTAGAAGTTAACTTTGTTCTTGGCGTCAACTGTGCCCATGTAGTAAGTGTTCATGGTGTAGGCGTCGCTCTTAATCAGGTCTAAGTATTTGCTGTTGCCTAAGACGAGGTCGTGGAAGATTTTCAGGGTGAACTTGGCGAATTCGACGCTGGATTTTGCCAGCGTTTCGATTTCTTGTCTGTTTTCCTCGCTTAACGCCTTGGATATACCACCTGGTATTGCGCAGACTGGGTGGGTGGCTTTGCCGCCGATTATGGCAGTGATTTTTTGTCCGTAGGCGCGGTGTTTGATGACTTCTTTGGCTACATCTAATCCTGCTTTTTCGATGACGCCTAGGATGTTTCGTTTTTCTGCTGGAGCGTCGGGGCCAACTATGAAGTCTGGTCCGCCTAAGTAGTAGAAGTGTAGGGTGTGGTCGTAAATGTAGTATCCGCAGTTCATGAGTTCGCGGAGTTTCTTTGCTGCTGATGGAGGCTCAACGTTGAATGCTGCATCTAAGGCTTTAACTGAAGCGAAGTGGTGGGCAACTGGGCAGACTCCACAGATTCTTGTGGTTAGCTGGGGCATGAGTTCAGCGCGTCGTCCGATGCAGAACTTTTCGAAGCCGCGGAGTTCGGGGATTTTTAGGTAAGCGTTTTCTACTTCGCCTTTGTCGTTGAGGAATATGGATACGTTACCGTGGCCTTCAAGCCGCGTGATTGGGTCTATGACTATTTCTTTCATTTTTTCATCACCTTTCGCTTAAGGATAGAAGCAGGCAAACTGTACATGTAGAATGTGCCCACTGGGTCTTTTATCTGGTTCATCAACTTCTCGACATCTTCGTCGGTGTATTGCCCGGGTTCTTTGTCTATTCCGAGTATGGAAGCTAACGCGGTTATCATGCCAGCACCTACTTCAGGCTGGTTTGGAGTTGCTCCACCGCATCCTGTGCAGGGCATGTCAACGTTGAGGCATTGGGCGCCGCATCCGCTGCGAGTAGCAAAGCCCATGCAGATTATTCCTTGCTCCATGAGGCAGCGGTCGGGGTCGGGAGCTTTCTCGTGGACACGGTAAATTTTGGTGATTTTCTTGTTATCGCGTTTTCGGGGGCATTCGTCGCATACAGCTTTGAGCGGTGCAAGAACTGAGCCTTTTGGGGGCAGTTTGCCTTGAGCTATTGCGTCTATGGCGTTGCTGATCAGCTTAACTGGTGGTGGGCAGCCTGGAAGGTAATAGTCTACGTCGACTGTTTGTCCGAGGGTTTTTACGGTATCGTAGAATTCGGGAATCTTTAGGGTGCCTTCTTTAACTGTGGTGGTTGTTTTTGGCATTACAGCTTTGGGGTTTACGTTTGATTTGTCTTTCACGTAGACCTGCTCGAAAATTTCATCGCGGTTGTTAAGATTTGCTAAGCCAGGTATGCAGCCTTCGTGAGCGCATGAACCGAAAGCGACGAGGGTCTTGGATTTTTTGCGCAGAAGCTTCGCCATGTGTTCTTGTTCCGAGTTTCGGATGGACCCGTTGAAGAACGTGATGTCGATGTACTTGTCAGGCATGTTCTCCACGTCCTTGTACTTCACGTCCATGGCTACAGGCCAGAACACGATATCGGCGATTTTTACTACATCAAGGATTTTCTCGTTGATATCTAGCACGGCGATTTCGCAGCCGCCGCAACTTGCAGCCCAGTAAAAGGCTATTTTCAGCTTTTGGCTCATTTTATTTTGCACCTTCATTTACTTGTTTTAATAATTTTGAAGTGTTTACTCTGAGTTCGTTGAAGGCGAGTTCTTCAGGAGTCAAACCCAAGGCTAAACCAAGCAACTGTGGATAATGCAAAATTGGAATGCCATAGGTTTCACTGAACATTTTCTCTATGCGCAACTCGTTTGTGTCGAACATTATGTGGCAGAATGCACAGATTGTTATTAAAGCTTGCGCGTCTACCATTTTTACGTGGTTTAGCTTGTCTCGGGCGAGCTGCAATGCAATCTTGTCGCTGACCCCTACGCTGGGGGCACCGCAGCACTCTGTCTCATCTATGTAATCAAGACAGGTGGCGCCTGTGGCTTCTATGAGAGTTTTCAGGGTCTGTGGGTCTTCAGGGTCATCGAAGCCTATAACCGATTTAGGTCTCAGCAGATGGCACCCAACGTGTTCTGCAACTTGTAGCATTGTGAGGGGCTTAACAACTGCCTTCTTTATTTTGTCTATACCCACATCTTCTATGAGAACTTGCATTATGTGTTTGGTAGTTGTTGTACCTTTGAATTCTAAACCTGATTCTTTCAGGTGAGTGTTAATTTTTTCCCGTAAAACTTTGTCTTCCTTCAAAGTTTTATTAACTTTCTTTAAGGTGCCTGCGCAGCCTGGGCACAGAGTAAGTATGTTCAAGCCTGTTTGTTCTGCTATTGCTAAGTTTCGTGCAGCCAGAATCAGCATCATTTCGTGGCTAACGGGGTCTAAGGGCAAACCGCAGCAGTTGAATTCAGGCATCTCGACTAGTTCAACACCTAACTTGGCGAGAACTTTGCGTGCAGAAATCTCATAAGAGGAAACACGGTAGGGAACAGCGCATCCGAGGAAAATCAGGTACTTATTATTGTTGCTCATTTGTTTCACCTTTGCTTCCTTCAACGTGTTTCATAAAGCTGACGCCTTTGAGGATCTTGCGTATGCTTTCAGGATTGCCTTTTGGCAACGGCGGCAAACCGGTGGTTTCCCGTTTCTTGATGCGTAAATCAGGAATCTTGTAAGCGTAACCTGACTCCAAGATGCAGGAGGCTTGGTCCTTGAAAACTTGGGGAACACAGCCATTTTCAGCGGCTAAGTTTCTGAGCACACGGATTACGCTGGCAACTTCCACGTCCTGTGGGCAGCGGTCAGTACAGGTGTAGCAGGCAGCGCAAAGCCAGAGGGTGTTGCTTTTTAGCACGCGGTCTTTTAATCCTAGGTTTGCCATGCGGAGTATAGTGCGTGGTCTGTAGTCGTCGCTGTACCTAGCAATTGGGCAGTCGGAGGTGCAGGTTCCGCACTGGTAACATTTTAGCAGTTTTTCGCCGCCGTGCATTTTTATAAGTTCATACTTGAATTTTGGGTCAAACTCTGAAGCTTTAATTGGTTCTTTACTTGTGGTTGTCGTAGCGTTTTCGGTCATTGAACAATAACCCTCTCGTTTTTACACAGTAACCGTGAATGGTTAACTTCAATCCCATGCTCTTCGATGGTCAAGTTTAAGAAATTCGCTGTTGACGAATGGCTTGGAACGGTATGCGCCGTTTGTCTTTTAACTTTGGGCAACATGCGGATGCACCATACGCGCATAGAGGTTCAAAAAGCCCATTTCCACTACATAAATGTTCGGTCATAATTGCAATGAAATCTTCAATCTGAAACGTGAATGTTTGCAGAGTTTCCGCTTCCTTCTCTGAGGAAAAAAGCAGTTTTGAGTGCCTACCGTTGGGAAGCCCGCAAGGTTTGCTGACAGTACCTAAATTTTTAATTGTTGGATTGTTAGTTATTTCTTGGAAAGGATTAAATTACACATATTGCCCATACTGTTGCAATACAAATCTAAAATTTCAAGCTAAAGGATGAAGCAGAGATGAAAATATTATCGAAAGAGGACTTTTCTGATTTCGTCAACGCGCTGATAAAAGATGACTCTTTGGACGTAATAGGTGTCAAATCAAAAGGCAACAAGTTCGCTTTTGGACCCTTAGAAGAAGCAAGCGAACTGCGATTGGACTATGATGTGACGCTTCTTCCGCCTAAGAAGTATTTCTTTCCGCAGCGCGAAACCCTTTTCACCTACAATATAGCTGATGGTTCTTCTGCCAAGAACGCTGAGGCAAAACCCAGTGTAATAATTGGAGTTCACCCCTATGACATAGTGGCTTTGTTCCACATGGACGAGATATTTAAGGAAACAAAGTCAGATCCACACTATTTTGAAAAGAGAAACTCCACCATAATCATCGGAGTAAACATTCAGAAAATGTCAAAATGGAACTTCTCGCCATACATGGGCTGCGCCACCGTTGACTACGGTTACGACCTGATGCTAACTGATCTGGGAAACAGATACGCCATAAGCGTAGGTTCCCAGAAAGGAGGAGAACTGCTGTCAAAATACGCCAAAAACATCACAGGTGCTCTTGCACGAGACATCCAATTGGTAGGTCAGAAAAAACGTGAAATAGTGAACATGTCCCAACAAAAGTTTGACTTTCCAATTGAGATGATTCCGGAATTGCTGAAGGAAACTTATGAGGAGAGCGGTTTCTGGGAGGAACATGCTGAGAAGTGCTTAGCCTGCGGCTCATGTGTTCTAGTGTGTCCAACATGTTACTGTTTTGACGTGAAAGATAACCCGGACCTTGCACTTGAAAACGTCGAGCGGGTAAGAACTTGGGATGGATGTTTACTTGAAGATTTTGCAAAGATTGCTTCGGGAGAAAACTTCCGCCCTACAAGACCCACAAGGTACAGACACAGATACTTCAAGAAGGGCAAGTACCTTTTTGATAGGTTCGGTTTCATATCCTGTGTTGGATGCGGCAGGTGCTCTTCGAACTGTCTGCCAAACATAGCTAATCCAGTTGACCTTTTCAACGACATGTACCACGAAACCCGCAGCATGGGCGTGCAGTTAGCTCCTGCTCAAACTCCTGAAGTCAACATACAAAGTGAGGGAAACATAGATTACGTCCCGAAGCTGGCAACAATCGTTAAAAAAGTGGTCATGACGGCGAATGAGACATTGTTCGAAATCAAGATGGATGATGGCTCCGAACTGGGGCATAAACCAGGTCAATTTGCTGAAATTTCGGTTTTCGGCATAGGCGAAGCCCCAATTTCTATCTCCTCACCGCCCACAAAGAAAGGCACATTTGAGATTTGCGTGCGAAAGGTTGGAAACGTCACAAACAAGTTGCACACACTCAACGTGGGAGACAGAGTTGGTGTGAGAGGTCCATTTGGAAACGGATTTGATGTTGATTCGCTCAAAGGTAAAGACCTTTTGTTTGTTGCAGGAGGTCTGGGAATTGCACCGCTCCGTTCACTGTTCAACTATGTCTTGGACAACAGGAAGGACTATGGTCACGTTGTTCTGCTTTATGGATGCAAAGAACCACGGGAATTGCTCTTTAGCGAAGAAATGCAGGCGGTATCTCGCAGGCCCGATGTAGAATTTAAATCTACAGTCAACTGGTGCCCAGATAACGAAGCGTGGGGAGGCAACATAGGAGTCATCACAACTCTGATTCCTCAAGTTTCTTTTGACCCAAATAAAATCCACGCGATAGTCTGCGGACCACCCGTCATGTACAAGTACGTCATTGCTGACTTGAAAGCAAGAAAAGTTCCAGACGACCACATAATCGTGTCTTTAGAGCGCAGAATGAAATGCGGCGTCGGCAAATGCGGACACTGCCAAATCAACCAAATCTACGTGTGTAAAGATGGCCCAGTTTTCAATTATGCAAAAATAAAAGGAATACCGGAGGCACTATAATGAAACCCAAAGTTGCTTTCTTTGACTTTGCAGGCTGTGAAGGAGACCAATTGCAGGTAGCCAACTTGGAAGAGGAACTTCTCACTCTGCTCGGTCAAGTGGAGGTTGTGAGTTTCCGTGAAGTCATGAAAGAGCACAGTGACGACTATGACATAGCGTTCATTGAAGGCTCATGCACAAGACTCCAAGACGAAGACAGACTTAAGCAGATCAGGAAAAACGCGAAAATCGTGGTCGCCATAGGCTCTTGCGCAACCATCGGCGGAATTAACGCTCTTAAAAACTACAAAAACCTAGACGAAGTACGTAAAACAGTGTACGGTGAAAACGCGAAGCTCTTTGACACTTATGCTGCAAGACCGATAGATGCTGTAATACCTGTAGACGCGTACGTATATGGATGCCCCATAGACCGCACAGAGTTTCTCCAAGTTGTAAAGTCGCTTCTGCTCGGAAAGAAACCTGACATACCCAATTATCCAGTGTGTGTGGAATGTAAGAAAAACGAGAACATATGTGCGTTTGAGCGAGGACAGTTCTGTGTTGGTCCCGTCACCAGAGCAGGCTGCAACAGCTGTTGCGTCAATGAAGGAACGGTTTGCTGGGGATGCCGCGGTTTAGTGGATAACCCCAATGAGAACAGCCACAAAGAAGTCCTAATCAAATATGGCCTCACGGTTGATGACGCCATAGGTAAGTTTAAACTATATTTCGGTTGGCAGGAGGCTAAACGATGAAAGACACAAAAAATAGTGAAGCAAACTTTGAAGTCAACGTGCACCACGTAACAAGAGTGGAAGGGCACGGCAACATCTACGTGAACGTAAAGAAAGGCATCGTGGAAAAATGTGAATGGAGCATCCCTGAAGCGCCACGGTTCTTTGAAGCCATGGTGGTGGGTCGCGAATGGAGCGAACTGCACCACATCACCTCGCGCATCTGCGGCATCTGCAGCATAGGTCACACGCTGGCATCGTTGAAAGCTACAGAGGCAGCCATGGGCATAACCATAAGTGAGCAGGACCTGAAACTGAGAAAGCTGGCGTTGCACGCTGAGAACCTGCAGAGCCACATTTTACACGTTGGTTTCTTAGCTCTGCCAGACTTATGTGGTGTGGGGTCAGTTATTCCGCTGGCATCATCTAATCCTAATGAAGTGAAAACCGTGCTGGCTTTACACCGAACTGCCAACGACATGTCTAACCTTGTTTGTGGAAGAACAACACATCCTCAAAGGCTGATACCGGGTGGTTTCTCCAAGATTCCGTCGATGAAAGAGCTGGCTAACATGCGAAAGAAACTGCAGGAATCAATTCCAAAAATTCAGGCAGTCGCAGATTTAGTCAAGAGTTTAGCAGCTAAGCTTCCTGATTTTAAGAGGGAAACGGAGTTCATCGGCTTAACCAACCCTGACGAATACGCACTTTACGATGGACAACTGGGTTCCACGGACACGGGCACTGCTCCGGTGAAAGAGTACCTTTCCTACACCAACGAGTACATTGTACCAACATCTACGGCGAAGTGGGCAAAACACGCCCGAGACTCCTACATGGTGGGTGCCCTTGCACGGGTAAACCTCAACTACGATAAGCTCACCCCGTCAGCTAAGAAAGTGGCTGAAATGTTCGGGTTAAAACCTGTCTGCCATAACCCCTACATGAACACCATTGCTCAACTGGTGGAAATTGTTCACAGCGTTGATGATTCAATCCGCTTGATAAATGAACTTGAATCCGCAGGTTTGCAGCCTCAGCCAGACTATCACAAGCCAGAAATTAGAATCAAAGCAGGTAGCGGCGTCGGCGCAGTGGAAGTTCCCCGAGGCATACTGTTCCACGACTACACGTATAATGCGAAAGGTGTCTGCACAAAAGCAAACTGCGTCATACCCACCAACCAGAACCACGGTAACATAGAGCTTGACATGAAAGCGTTAGTACCAACAATAGTGAATAAAACGCCGAAGGAAATTGAGTTGAGCCTAGAAATGCTGGTTAGAGCTTACGACCCATGCATTTCGTGCTCGACGCACTGCCTAAATGTGCATTTCGTCTAAAAGTAAAAACAGCCTATACAGGAGCTATTTTTTGGGCTTCCTGTTTGGGCGTCTCTTCCTTTTTTGTTAAAATTTTTTCCTGCACTTTTTCTTCAGATTTGTCTTGCGGTTTAGGCTGTGTATGGCATTTGTCGTCTAGGTCTTCTGCTTTGAGGTCAAGGACACCTTTCACTGTGCCGTCGCTCAGGTATTCAATGGTAAAGCCCATTTTCTTTGTCAAGGTGAGCGCGCGGTAGTTATCGGGCAGCATTATGGAGTAGACGTTTTCAATTTTCATTTCTTTGGCTATGTCCAGCACGTAATCCACCATTTTTGTGCCCAAACCTAAGCCTTGCCATTTGTCGCCTACTACGAAAGCCATTTCGCCGCTTTTGGCGTCGGGTTCAATGCTGAGGCGGCTTACGCCCAGGATTTTTCGGCGTCCTCCTTCGGTTAGTTCAGCTACTATGGCAATTTCGCGGTCGTAGTCAATGTTGCAGTAGCGCACACGGACTTCGTGGGGGGTATCTTTGAGCATTTGGAAGAAGCGGTAGCGGATGGATTCTTCGCTGAAGTTCTGGAACATTTCAAGCCAGAGGGGTTCGTCTTCGGGTTTTATGGGGCGCAGAAGCACGTCTTGGCCGTTTTTGAGGTTCCAGAGAAGCTCGTATTTCTTGGGGTAGGGACTGATGACCATGTGTTCGTGGGGTTCGAGTTTTTTGCAGGCACGTTCTTTGTCGACGACTATTCTGGCGTCGAGGATGCAGGCTTCTTTCTCGTTTATGAGAAGCGGGTTAATGTCAATCTCTTTAATCTGGGGGAAATCTATGAGCAACTGCGAGAACAGCAGCAGGGTCTCTTCTAGTTTCTTGATGTCTGCTGGTGGGGAGTTGCGGTAGCCTTTGAGGAGCTTGTAGACTTTGGTTTCCTCCATCATCCGCCTGATGAGGGTAGTGTTTAATGGTGGAAGCCCCATGGCGTAATCCTTGAAAAGTTCCACGCCTACGCCGCCCATGCCGAAAAGAATCACAGGTCCAAAGAGCGGGTCGGTTTTTGCGCCGATGATGATTTCGTAGCCTTTCTTCTGAACCATCTGCTGCACGGTTACGCCGATTATTTGGGCGGCGGGGTTGTAGGCTGTGACGCGCTGAATTAGCGTGTCAAAAGCTTCGCGCACTTCAGACGGAGAGTGGACATTGAGGATTACTCCACCAACGTCGCTTTTGTGGACAATCTGAGGCGAAAGAATCTTCAAAACAACTGGGAAGCCCATTTGCTGTGCGTATACTATGGCTTCTTCCACGTTGTTGGCAACTGCGGTGCTCACCACAGGGAAGTTGTAGTACTTGAGGATTTTTTTGGCTTCATCCTCGGTGAGGACTTCGCGGTCTTCCAAGGCGGCGTTTCTGAGGATAACGTTTATGGGGCGTTTTGGGGGTGCCGCGTCCATGGATAATTCTTCAGGTGTTTCGTAGATGAGTTCGACGTTGCGTTGGTACTGGTACATGTACATGTAAGTCTTGACTGCTTGTTCAGGCGTGGAGTAAGTGGGTATGTTGTTGGCGTTGAGGACGCTGTTTGCTTCCTGCACAGCACCATAACCCATGAAGCTGGTCAAGATGGTTTTGTTTTGGTAAGTTTTGCTGCGGACTAGTTCCACGAGGTTTTTAGCAATCTCCACGGATTCGGAGACCGCTTGCTGAGTAAAAATGACAAGTATCCCGTCGATGTTTTCGTCGTTTAGACACGCTTCAATCGCGGCTTTGTAGCGTTCCGCTTTGGCGTCCCCTAAAACGTCGATGGGGTTGCCGTGGCTCCAGAAAGGCGGCAGAACACTGTTGAGTGTGTCCAAGGTTTTCTGGCTCAGCTTCGCCAGTTTCCCGCCCTTAGCAATTAGGGCGTCGGTGGTCATTACGCCAGGTCCGCCAGCGTTAGTGATTATGGCTAATCGGGGTCCCCGAGGCAAGGGCTGAGTGCCTAAAACTTCGGCGGCGTTAAATAAGTCAGCAATGTCGTCCACGCGAACTATGCCTGCGCGTTTGAAGGCTGCGTCGTAGATGGCGTCTTCGCCTGAGAGCGAACCTGTGTGTGAAGCTGCGGCTTTGGCGCTTTCGCTGAATCTGCCTGACTTAACCACGATGATGGGTTTGGTTCGGGCGAAGTGCCGTGCGGCGCTCATGAATTTACGGGCTTCAGTTATGCCTTCCACGTACATTAGTATGCTTTTGGTTTTCGGGTCAGTACCAAAATAGTCTATGAGGTCACCGAAGTCCACATCTATCATGGAGCCAACCGAAACGAAGTTGCTAAAGCCTATGTTTTCTTGTATCGCCCAGTCAAGAATAGCTGAACCCAGTGCGCCGCTCTGGCTAAGGAAAGCAATGTTGCCTGGTTTGGGCATTTTGTCCACGAAGGTGGCGTTGAGGTTTATTCGTGGGCGAATTATACCTATGCAGTTTGGACCAATGACTCTTACGCCGTATTTTTTGGCTGCTTGAAGAATTTTTTCTTCGAGTGCTTTGCCTTCGGGGCCTGTTTCTTTGAAGCCCGCTGAAACTATTATTACGCCTTTTACGCCTGCACGCCCACATTCTTCCACTACATCGGGGACGGTTTTGGCGGGTGTGGCTATCAGGGCAAGGTCAACGGGTTCAGGAATTTGCTCCACGGAGAGATAGGTTTTTACTCCGAGTATCTCGGGTTTGCGTATGTTAACGTAGTAAACTTTTCCTGTGTAGCCCAGGTTTGTGAAGTTTTTAACTATGGCGTAGCCTACTGAGCCTTCGGCGTCGCTTGCGCCTATGATGGCTACACTTTTTGGATTGAAGATTTTGTCAAGGTTTAGAGTTACCAAGTGACGGCACCCTTCTGCAGTTTAGGGTCGTGAGGGGAGAAATTAAAAGCTTATGTACGCACACTCAGTCTCTTCTCGGTTAATACTTCCTAAACACTCGTGAGTTGATTGTTAAAGGTCTGCTGGTTGGGGAGGCGATGCAGGCTGTTTGTTGGCTGTTCATATTTGGAGGCTAATAGTTAATGTATGCAGAAAAGGGGGAGGGGGTAGGCAAACCGACAGGTACCTATCAGAGGTCAAAAACATTCAGCATTGAATTCTACAAATAAAAAGCTACAGTCTTATGTGAGCACAACAAAGCACTAGAATACTTAAATAATTTCCACATCGTACTTCACTGGAACAACAATGAGCACCAAATCAACAGCGGGCATACGCATTTTCAACACCCTCACACGCCAAAAAGAAGATTTCCAGCCAATCGAAGCTGGCAAAGTGCGTATGTACACTTGTGGACCAACAGTTTACGATTACGCCCATATTGGGAACTTTAGGGCTTTCCTCTTTGAAGACCTGCTCAAACGTTGGCTACAGCATCAAGGCTTCAAAGTTACCCACATCATGAACCTCACTGACATAGACGACAAAACCATCAAAGGCAGCCAAAAACAGCAAAAACCCCTAAAGGAGTACACCGACTTCTACGTTAAAGCCTTCTTTGAAGACATAGCGAAACTAAACATTGAACCCGCAAACGTTTACCCACGCGCAACCGAGCACATCCCCGAAATGGTCAACATAATCCAAACCCTAATCCAGAAAGGCATCGCGTACCGCGGAGAAGACAACAGCATCTACTTTGCCATCAGCAAATTCCCAAACTACGGCAAACTCAGCCACATCAAAACCCAAGAACTCAAAGCAGGCGCAAGAGTCAAACAGGACGAGTACGCTAAAGAAGAAGCCCAAGACTTCGCCCTCTGGAAAGCCTACACCCCCGAAGATGGAGATGTCTTTTGGGAAACTGAGTTGGGCAAGGGCAGACCAGGATGGCACATCGAATGCTCCGCTATGAGCATGAAGTATCTGGGCGAAACTTTTGACATTCACTGTGGAGGAATCGACAACATGTTTCCCCACCACGAAAACGAAGTCGCCCAAAGCGAAGCCGCCACAGGCAAAATTTTCGTTAACTACTGGATGCACAACGAGCACCTGCTTGTGGAGGGAAAAAAGATGTCAAAGCGGTTCGGCAACTTCTACACCTTGCGTGACCTTCTGCAGAAGAACTGTGACCCGCTGGCGATTCGCTACTTGCTTTTGTCCACGCATTACAGGCAACAGTTTAACTTCACCTTTGAAGGGTTGAACGCAGCCAAAAGCGCCATCGAACGCCTCGCGAACCTGCAACGCAGACTTCAAGACGCAAACGGCACCCCCAGCGGAGAAACACTAACCCAACTGATCAAAGCGGTTCAGGCAGGCTTCGGCGAAGCCATGGACGACGACCTAAACATAAGCGTAGCCTTAGCGGCACTTTTCGATTTCGTGCGGGAAATCAACAATTTGCTTGACGCCAACGCCCTCAGCAAAGACGAAGCCGCAAAAGTCACCCAGCTCATAGCCGACTTCGACACAGTCCTCGGAGTAATCCCGAAAACCACAGAAGAAACCCTGCCTAAAGAAGCCGAAGAACTAATCAAGAAACGTGAAGAAGCCCGCAAAGCCAAAGACTGGAAAACCGCCGACGAAATCCGCCAAAAACTCAAGGCAATGGGCATAACCGTCGAGGACACGCAGCAGGGCATCAGGTGGAAAAGAGAGAAAGCTTAGCCTACGCTGCTTTTTCCGTTAAAGTTCCACTCGTCAGTCGCGTATTTTTCCTTGTACAGTTTCTCCGCCATTTCCCATTCTTCACGGGTCAACCCACCCTCAAGCGACTGAACATTCTCAACAACCTGCATGTTCAAGGCTACTGCGAAACCGTGCGCAATCGCGTTAATTGCAGTTTCAGGCGTCATTGCATGTCCGAGCTCGTTTTGGACGCTGGTGATTTTGTTCTTCGCCACGTTAACCACCTGCATGCAGCTGTTCGCCCACGGAACCCGCAACACCGTAAACATTTTTGGCAAGTCCACGTTCAACAGCAATGTGCCGTGCTGAAGGACTATTCCGCTTTTGTTGGCTTGGGCGCTGCCTGAGATTTTTTTGCCGTTAACCGTGAGGTTGGGGCAGTTCTTCAAGTCACCCACGTTGTAATCCGCAATTATACCCATCAACTGTAAGGCGTGGTTGATGGCTGCGTAGATTTTCGAGTAAACCTCCGCCACATCCTTCGTGCCCAAACTCTCAGTGCTGGCTACTACACTGTAGGTTACTTCGTCTTCTGCATCATGGTAAACGGTGCCGCCCCCACTTATCCGCCTAACAACCTCAACGCCAAGGCGCTTGCAGTTTTCCAAGTTAACTTCATTCTCAAGCTTCTGAAACTTCCCAATCGAAACCGCCGAAGGTTTCCAACGGTAAAACCTCAACGTGTCCGGAACAGAACCCGCCACGCGCGCACGCAAAATAGCCTCGTCAATTGCCATGTTCATGAAGGGACTAAAAGTTTCCAGCTTCAGCAGACGCCACGTATTCATACAAACTCAACCCGTCAACGTTCTGTTTGTGAAGACAACCAGCTATAAATAGATTGAATCCGCCAAAAACAAAAATCTGTCCAACCCAGATGACTAGAAATCATGAGTTGTTTTGTGTTATTTTTATATACATGCGCACTAGATATCACAATGCGTAGTCCCCGAATTTATCGGATTGTGCACTCAAGATGAGGAAGACTATATTTAAGAAACTGGAAGCTCAAGGCTTAATCGCCAATTACAATCGTCTTCGCAAAAATCTGCCGCCGAAACTGCCCGACAGAGTCTACATAGTGGATGAAAGCTTCCGTGAAGGCATCAAAGCGCCCACAGTCTTTCTGACGTATGTTGAGAAGCTTAAACTCGCCAAGATGATGGATGAAACCGGCATATCCGTCATAAACATAGGTTTCCCAGGTTTATCCGAAGAAGAGAAACGTGGCGTCAAACGCATCGTAAATGAGACCTTTGAGAAAACCACCCTTACTGCTTCAGCAGGTGCAAGCAAAGCACACGTTGATGCATGTTTGGAAGTGGGTATGAGAGAAATTAACATCGAAGCCGCCTTCAACGGTTTAAACCTGCAGTACAGGCTAAAAATAACTAAAGAAGAAGCCCTCAAACGCATAGTGGAAAGCATCGAATACGCGAAAAAGCATGGTTTAAACGTGAATTTTGTTCTCTCAGATGGCTCAAGAACAGCGCTTGAAGACATCATCGCGGTTTTTGAAGCTGCGGTAGCGGCAGGCGCAACTAAACTAGCCATAGCCGACACGGTGGGTTTCCTAAGACCGCTGGCAACGCGTTACCTGATTTCTCATGTGCGAGATGGCTTATCGGATGCTGTGAAGAAGAAGGTTCCGCTGTCCATCCACTGCCACAACGACTTCGGTTTAGCCACAGCTAACACGCTTGCTGCGGTGGAAGAAGGCGTAACTTACCTGCACACCAGCGTTATAGGCTTTGGGGAAAGAGCTGGTTTGGCTCCCTTCGAAGAAGTGGTTACTGCTTTGGAGCTTCTCTATAATATCGACACGGGAATAGACTTAGAGCGCATTTACAGGCTTGCTCAGTTAACTGAAAAATCTTTTGCGTTGCCCATCCAGTTCCACAAGCCAATCGTGGGCGACACCACCTTCACGCATGAAGTAGATGAACACGTGGAAGGTATGCTGGCGCATCCGTTGATGTTTGAGCCGTTCCCGCCTGAAATAATCGGACGCGAAGCATCGCTTTTTGTGGGCAGAAACACTGGGCAGACCTTGTTGCAGGGGCTGTTGGAGAAAGCAGGCATACGTGCTTCACCTAGGCAGATAGATGAGATATTGCGGCATGTTAAGGGACCACAGGAAAACCTTGACAAAGGCGAAGCCCAAATGACCTTCTACCAAGTCAAAAAACTTCTCAAAGAACTGCAGAAAGGGTTAGTTATGCCTGAATTTTGGCGTTTGGTGGAACAAGTTACAAGGCAGAAGCCAAAGTTTCCTGAGTCAAAAGATGCAGGCGGCAAACCGCGTCCAACCAAATAGGCGCCTTTAACGGTAGCCTCTTCTTTTTTAGTTCAGTTTTAGCTGTTGCTTTATTGTTGATAATTCTTGGGCTGTTAGGTTTCGTGGGTAATTGTAGATGGGTCCGCTGGGTTTTTCGTTGTAGAAGGGGCGGTTGCAGTCTGGGCAACCAGAAGTTAGGAAGGGCTTTCCAGTTTTTACAAGGCAAAGCAGGGTTTCTGTTGGTACGCCAAAGTCAACTATTCGCCCATCAGCATCAAACTTCATTTGTGTAGCTTTGGCGGTGCCGTTTGTGATTAGGCATCTGGCGACTTGAACTCGTCTGTACGCTTCCACACTTGGTTGAGGCTTCGCAGCTAAGGCTGTTCCTCGGACGGGTGTGAACGCGAAAAGCGCAGGCAAAACCCCCATATCCACACATTCCTGAAGCATCCTAACGGCTTCTTTCTCGGTTTCCCCTAACCCAACAATCAAATGTGTGCTAACGTTGCCTTCGCCGAAAAACTCCACCGCCTCACGCAACTGCCTGAACTGGTCTTGCCACTTGTATGGTCCGCCAGCAACGGAACCTTTGACGGCGTCGAAGAGCGTTTCGGTTGCTGCATCCACCGCTATGCCGATTCTGTTTGCGCCTGCTTCAGCCAGTCGCACCATGTTTTCTCTGTTGAGGGGTTGGCACGAAACTGAAACGGGTACATCCGCTTGCTGTTTCAACGCTTTGACGAAGGCGCAGAGGTCACTGAAGACGTTTGGGTAGTTTAGGGCTTGGATGCAGACGCGGCGGATTTTTCCTGAGTTAACTGCGCTTGCCATTTGACCGAGTACGCTTCGGGTGGAGAAAGCTGGCCAAGTAACCCGTGATAGTAGTTCGGCTTTGCTTTGGCTGTTTTTGGCTTGGGGGCAGAAACCACAGTTTGCCACACATTTGCCCGTTTTGTGGGTCATTAGGTAGGCAGTTGTGGGTTCAGCGTCCAGCTTGCCTTCTAGAAGTCCGAGAACTACGGCTGAGCCTATGGAAACTCGAATTTGCTGAGGCAAGTCGGGTTCTTCGAGAAGTTGTGTTTTTGACAGGGCGCTTCACTGCTGTATTAGTATGGAGGAAGGCAGATATTAGTTTAGTCCGAAAAAGGGGGCGTGTGTTTTTTGGCAAAAGCTTTTTGGTATCTGTGCGAACCTAATTTGAAAGGCGTTTCATGTGGGGACTCGGCTGCAAAACGTGAACGGCAAGTTCAAGCAGTTCTTGGCATTTGACACACTGGACAGAAACCTCAAAATAATCTTCCTCTCAAACCTGCTGGCGGCTTTCGGCGACGGCTTTGTGGTTTACCTTCTGCCCCTGTTCATCCGAAGCATAAACGCCTCACCCGAAAATGTGGGGTTGCTGTATTCTTTGTCCGCGTTGACTGCGGCGGCAACCATGATTCCAGGCGGTTTCTTAGCTGACAGGTATGACCGAAAGAAAATCATGATTGTAGGTTGGGCGCTATGGATACCGATACCGCTGGTTTTTTCTTTCGCCACGGACTGGACGCAGCTGCTGATTCCCATGCTCATCTACGGCATTACGTTTTCGGCTCCAGCGGTCAGCGCTTACGTTTTGGAGCGCTCTAAGAAAGGCGCGATGGCATCTGCTTTCACTACGTTAGGTGCTGCTTACGCTATAGGCTACATCTTCTCGCCCACCATGGCGGGGCTTTTGTCTTCCTTTTTGGATACGCGCATGATTTTCATTTTTACGGCGGTGTTTTATTCGTTGGCTGCGCTGACGTTGACGCGGATTGTTGGTCAGAATCCCCGCAAAACCAAAGAGCCAAACCCAACCGAAACAAGCACAGATTCTCCGCCGTCAAGTACGAAGATTTGGAAGTTAGGTGCCGTCGCAGCGTTTTTTGCGGTTATGATGTTTGCAATTTCGCTGGTTTCCACGTTGGTCCCGCAGTTCCTGTATGACGTTTACAATTATGATGTAAGCAGCGTTCTGTACTTGGGCACAATCAACTATCTGGGAGCGTTTTTGCTTTCGCTCGCCGTCGGCAGAATAGGCGACAAGTACAGCAAAACCACCGCCATCGCGTTTGCGCTGCTTCTGATGAGCTTAGCCCTGTCCATGTTCATCTTAACGGGCAATTTGGGCTTTCAGGTGACTGCGTCTTTCCTGCGTGGCGCGTCTTTCCCGATGTGGGCGTACATGGGCGTGATAGCGGGTTCGATGGCTCCTGTTGCGCAGAGAGGACGGTGGATTTCAGTGGTCCAAACCGCAACACGAGTATCCATCATAGCTGCACCGTTCGTTGGAGGCGTACTGTACACCGCTTCACCTGAGGCACCGTTCATCTTCACCATTGCAGTGGCTTTGGTACTGGCGGTTTTGGTTAGCTTCAAGTTTTTCAAAAAATAACTCAGATTTTTTGTTAATGCCAATATTATTGGCATTCGTCTATTATCACAATGTTTTTAGACTAATTTGGGCATAAGACGCATTGTTTATGAAAACACTTAACGAAATTAAAATCCAGTTGGAAGCGCTCAAACCAGTTCTCAAAGAGAAATTCCAAGTGGAAACCATAGGGATATTCGGCTCCTATTCCCATGGGCAACAGAAACAAAAAAGTGACCTGGACCTACTTGTTACTTTTTCCGAGCCAAATGACATTGACCTTGTTGATTTTGTCGCGCTTAAGCAGTTCTTAAGCCGCAAACTGAGAACAAAAGTAGATGTGGTTGAGAAAGGCGCGTTGAAGTGCCGAATAAAGGACAGGATACTGCAAGAGACGGTTTACGTATGACACGAGACGTAAAACTGTATTTTGAGGACATCTTCAAAGCCATTGAAGAAGCGGAGGAGTTCATGAAAGACCTCTCTTTTGATGATTTCTCCAAAGACACCAAAGTAGTGAGAGCTGTGACAATGGACTTCATTATTATTGGTGAAGCAGCCAAGCATGTGCCTGCGGAAGCGAGGAAAAGGTACCCGCAGATTCCGTGGTCAAAGATTGTGGGGATGAGGAATATTCTAACTCACGATTACCCCGAAACTAACACTGAAATACGTGGAAAACTGCGAAAAAACGCCTACCAGTATTGAAACCCGTAATCAAAGAACTATTAAACGAAAAATAAAAAATTGGTTCACCTTATTTTTCAGCAATTTTTAGTTTCTCAGAGAGCATTTGGATTAAAAAATGGAGATTGAGACAAGAAAGCGCCTTCAATCACCTGTTAAAGGGGACATGGGAACTCGGCAAGGCAGGTTAAGGGAGTTTATTTTTTCCCTGTTTTTGCTTCGTGCTTTGCTTTCTTTGCTTTATTTTTCTTTTCAAGTGACGGCATGTAAATTCACCAATAACATGTTGATTGCATGAAGCTTAAAAGACTTTGCACCAAAACCAAACACCACTCTAGAAAAACAAAGACAATAACTGCCGCTCGACTGACTTTAACTGGGATGAACTACGAATTCAAAGAACCTCGCGCCTACAGCAACGTATCTGCTTGTCACAACCAGCACAACCAGAAGGCAACC
>CALMWK010000096.1 GCA_937873375.1 Candidatus Bathyarchaeota archaeon | reverse complement strand
AGTGCAGGAGATTAAGACCAAGCAGTGTCCGCACTGTGCTTCTGGCCAATTCAAGATTACTTTTGAAAAACCAACCAAGTTCATAGAGCAGACAGAAGCAGGTTCTGAGCCGTTAACTCCAAGCATGATACGCGAAAGACTTGAACGCATCAGCGACGAGGATTTGGAAATCTTGGGGTTCAACCCCAAAGTTGCCCGTCCTGAATGGATGGTTCTGCAGGTTCTGCCAGTTCCGCCAGTTTATGTGCGTCCCTCCATCACTTTGGAGTCAGGTATCCGCTCTGAAGACGATTTAACTCACAAACTCGTAGACATCATACGCATTAACCAAAGACTTAAAGAAAACATGGAAGCAGGCGCACCCACCCTCATCATCCAAGACTTGTCCGAGTTGCTGCAGTACCACGTGACCACTTACTTTAACAATGAAGCCTCAGGAATTCCGCCTGCCCGACACCGCTCAGGAAGAGCCCTTAAGACTATTTCACAGCGGTTGAAAGGCAAGGAAGGGCGTTTCAGAAGCAACCTGTCAGGTAAACGTGTGGACTTTTCTGCGCGTACGGTTATTTCGCCTGACCCGAACCTTGACATTAACGAGGTTGGTGTTCCAAGAGACGTAGCTATGCGGTTGTCTGTGCCTGAGAAAATTACGGCGTGGAACATCGAGGAAATGAAGAAGTTCGTTATTAACGGTCCTGAAAACTACCCGGGCGCTTTATACATAATTCGACCTGACGGTAAACGAATTAGGCTGGAGTTCGTGGTTGACCGAACCAAAATCGCTGAAGCCATCGAGTTAGGTTTCATTGTTGAGCGTCACCTGAAGAACGGTGACATAGCCATCTTTAACCGGCAGCCTTCGCTTCACCGCATGTCCATCATGGCGCATTATGTGCGTGTTTTGCCGTACAAGACTTTCCGTATGCACTTGTGTGTTTGTCCGCCTTACAACGCTGACTTTGACGGTGACGAAATGAACCTTCACGTGCCTCAGAGCGAAGAAGCACGTACTGAAGCTTTGCTGCTGATGCAGGTGCAAGACCAGATACTCTCCCCCAGATTTGGTGGTCCCATCATTGGCGCCATCAGAGACTTCATTACAAGCGCTTATTACTTTACGCGAAGTAGCAATTACCTCACCCGAAACCAAGTTAACAGGCTTCTAACTGCGACGGGTTATCTTGGTCCGTTGCCTGAGCCAGCGAAGAAGGAGCCGCAGCCCATGTGGTCTGGCAAGCAAATTTTCAGTTTGTTCTTGCCCAAGACGTTGAACTACGTTTTGAAGGCTAACATTTGCCAAGGCTGCAACAAATGTAAAGAGGAAGATTGCGAGCATGACGCTTATGTGGTGGTTAAGAACGGTGAGCTTGTTTCCGGAATTATTGACAGGCGCAGTATCGGTTCTGAGCAGTCTGAGAGCTTGCTTCACAGGATAATCAAAGATTACGGTACTCAAGCGGGACGCGAGTTCCTCA
Organism: Candidatus Bathyarchaeota archaeon; assembly: GCA_937873375.1. GTDB lineage: Archaea > Thermoproteota > Bathyarchaeia > Bathyarchaeales > Bathycorpusculaceae > JADGNF01. Next base: position 14,199 of record CALMWK010000096.1, on the reverse strand, counting down.
ATAAAATCACGCGGTTGCTAAAGTTGTTCATTTCGATGCGTGGCTTTAGTTATACGTATGATCAGCTTGTTTTGTCGCCTAAGGCGCGAAGCAGAATGCAGAAGACCATGGAGCGTATCCAGAAGAAGATTGACGAACACATCGAGAACTACAAGAACGGGACTTTGCCGCGGCTTCCAGGACAAACTCTTGAGGAGTCCTTTGAAATTTATGTTATGCATGAGCTTGCTACTGCCCGAGATGAGTCAGGTAAAATTGCAGACGACGACTTTACGTTGGAGAATGCTGGCATCGTCATGACGCGTACTGGCGCAAGAGGTTCTAGTTTGAACATTGGTCAGATGGCGGCTTGTGTTGGGCAGCAGTCAGTTCGAGGTAAACGTATTTTGAGAGGTTATGCTGGGCGTGCTTTGCCGCATTTTGTTGGTGGTGACCCTAGTCCGCGGGCGAGAGGGTTTGTTTATAACTCTTACCAGACGGGTTTGGATGCGATTGAGTTCTTCTTCCACGCTATGGGTGGTCGGGAAGGTCTAGTTGACACTGCCGTGCGTACGCAGCAGAGTGGTTACATGCAGCGCAGACTCATCAATGCGTTAGAACACATTCGTTTAGAATACGACAATACAGTGCGGGACTCTGCGGGCGATATCATACAGTTTATGTATGGTGAAGATGGTGTTGACCCAGCGAAGAGTGACCACGGTAAAGCTGTGAACGTTAGCCGGCTGATGGATCAGATTAACATCGGTGAAGAGAAGGGCGCGCCTGCGACTGCTGATTACATAAAGAAGCAGTTGAAGACGGTTGAGGATCAACTTACGCCGATTCTGGTGGAGCAGCTTAAGCAGCATTTAGCTAAGGGTAAGGTTACAAAGAAGGGTGTTGACAAAGCTATCAGTGAGACTGCTAATCGGTATAAGCGTGCTTTGATGGAGCCTGGTGAGGCTGTGGGTATTGTGGCTGCGCAGTCGATTGGGGAGCCTGGTACGCAGATGACTTTGAGGACTTTCCACTATGCAGGAGTCAAAGAGCAGAACGTTACTTTAGGTTTGCCGCGGTTGATTGAGATTGTGGATGCTAGGCGTATTCCGTCGACTCCGATTATGGCTATCTATTTGATTGGCGCACACAAGAAGAGCAAGGAGGGCGCTGTGGACATTGCGAGGCAGATTATTTACACTTCGTTGGAGAATGTTGCGTCGAAGATCTATGAGGACCCGATAAACGAGGAGATTGTGGTTGAGTTGAACACGACCATGATGAGTGACCGTTCGGTTACTATGGAGGAGCTTGAGGAGCGTGTGCAGTTGCCGAATGCTACCACCACGGCGAAGGGTGATACTTTGCATATTAAGCCTAAGAAGGTGGAGCAGCTTAAGCGTATGCTTGATAAGGTTACTGGTTTCCATGTGAAGGGTGTTGCTGACATTAAGCGTGTTCTGGTCACGGAAGAGAGCGGTGAGTGGGTAATTCGGACTGACGGTTCGAACCTTGCGAAGGTTTTGGAGATTCCTGGTGTGGATACTTCGCGGACTACCACCAACAACGTGCATGAGATTGCGAAGACTTTGGGTATCGAGGCGGCGCGGAATGCTTTGGTTAACGAGGCTAAGGGTGTCTTGGAGGATCAGGGTTTGGACGTGGATGTTCGTCACGTTATGCTTGTTGCGGACATGATGGCTTCGACTGGTGAGGTGCAGCAGATTGGCAGGCACGGAATCAGCGGTAAGAAGGCGTCGGTGTTGGCTAGGGCAGCGTTTGAAATTACAGTGCCGAACATTGTTGAGGCGGCTGTTCGTGGTGAGAGTGATCCGCTGGCTGGTGTGACCGAGAACGTTATTGTCGGTCAATCTATTCCGATTGGCACAGGGTTAGTTGAGTTGTACATGTCAACGTTTGAAAAGCAAAAGAAAACTGGAGGAAAGACTGAGAAATGATTGATATAGATAAGGCGATAGCATCTGCCGTTAAGACTGGGAAGGTTTCTTTCGGGGCTAATTCGGCTTTGCTGAACGCTAAAGCAGGGAAGGCTAAACTGATTGTTTTGGCTGCGAACTGTCCAAAAAAGATAAAAGATGAAGTAGAATATTATGGTAAACTCTCGAAGGTTCCCGTGTTGAACTATAAGGGTGATTCAATGGATTTAGCGAACGTCTGTAGTAAGATGTTCATTATTTCTGCTTTGAGCATCCGTGAGCCCGGGGATTCTGAGATTCTCAAGTCTGTTGAGATGCAGTATTTTGAGAGTGATACTAAAGTTGGAGGAACTGAATGAGCGGCATTAAGATCACTGCCGATGAAATGCGGTATATCGCTTTGTTTGAGAATGTTAGTGGTGCTAGTGTTAAGGACTGCATCATTGATGAGGAGGGTGGTCGTGCCATTTTCATTGTGAATCCGGGGCAGGTTGGTATTGCCATCGGTAAAGGTGGCAGGAACATCCATACTTTGGAGCGGATGACTGGTAAGACACATGAAATCATCGAGTACAGCGAGGATCCAGTGCAGTTCATTAAGAATGCTTTGAAGCCTGCGGCGGTGCGTGAGGTTCGTGTGACTGATCGCACTGACGGCAAAAAGATGGCGGTCGTAACCATTAACCCGAAGGATAAGGGTGTTGCGATTGGCAAGAACGGCAAGAACGCCGAGCGTCTGCGCTTTTTAGCAAAGCGGTACTTCGACATCCAGAACGTGAGCATCTCTTAGTTTCCAGCTGGTTGGTTGGAGCTAAGTGATGATTTGTCACTTACTTTAGTTTCCGTTTTGTTTTTATTTTTTGATGTGGTTAGTTGTGGTTTTGTGGGTAAGACAGAAAAATAAGTTCAGCGTATAGTTAGTTGTGTGTTTGGTGGTTTACTGGTTTGGGTTTGGAGTGCTACGTGTCTTCAAAAGAAATTCTCATAGACGCCGTAGGTTGGAGTGACCTGCTGCTGGGCGTGGTTGTTGGCGCACTTAAGCCGCCGAACCCGATGCTTATGGAACGCAGAATTCCAACGTCGTCTTTTCAGTCGCCCAATTTTGAAAACAAAAAATACTTAGAAGACGCTGTGCGGATTGCTGACGAAATAGTGGAGGTCATGAAGCCCGAGCCAGACACCTGCTTCAAAATCTGCTCCGAATACGTCCTCTCCAGCATGATTACGCATCTGCAAAACAAAGGCTACAACGTCCTAAGAGTTGAAGCCAGCAAAGAACTAAACGACATGGTAGAACGCGGATACTTGCACTGGTGCACCCAAGAAGGCGTCCCCCAAGAAATGCTCAACGAAAAAAAACGCTTCTGGACATTCCTAGACTGGGTAGCAGAACGACCACAACTGAGGGAAGGACTTGTTAAGACTGGGTGGGCAAGTTGGCAGCGGAAATGGCGAGAAGAAATATACAAAAAACACGAATAACCAGACGCAATTCAGAATTGAAAACAGCTAAAACAAGACTTTGATGGCAACACGTCATCTGTTGAGACGTTGATTTGCAAAGCTTCTCTGTTAGCTATGTATCTGAGAAACGAAAGGAAAGAATGGATTCCAAGAATTGGAATTACTAAGTAAAAGTGTGAGCGCTAATTATCTGAAAAAAGCGGACGATTCTACACTTCATGAGTTAGTTGCAAACGAAAGTAACTACAGTATTTTCGTGCACGAAGCGTAATAATATGTAACATCATAGCATTGACCGCTTGCATCGAAGGAAAAAAGCTTATAAGTTTTTCCTATATCTTGCCACCAATACCAACTATGGTATATTGATGTATTGTTAAGGTAAAACGTAGTCGCGTTGATACTAGTGTCTGCCTGAACCCATTCACCATCAAGTTTTACTTCATTAAAACTGTGCGGAAGGTCACAATAGTATAATTTTACAACATTCACAATTCTGACAGGAAGACCAACAGATATGCACCCTGAAGCAAATAGGATGCTAAACTCTTGACATTTTCCCACGCCATTTTTTAGTATAACCGTTGGGTCAGTAGACCGAACTTTAACTATTTCAGTAAGGTTATCTTTGTATTTCAAATAGAAATTTTCCCATTCAAAAACGTCTTTGTATGTGAACGATTGTTTATTGCCGAAATAACTGCTTATGTTTGCCCTTATCTCGTTAATAGTGGATTGTTTACTCAGATTTACCATCATTGCTCCTTTTTCTATTTTGTAGTCGATATTAGATAAAATGTTAAAACCAGCAGTTGGCAGAACCACAATAAGAACAACAACCCCAAACATCAATACAATTTTGTCTGCTGTATCCATAGACCATTTTATGGCATACTAATGTATTAATATGATTTGCATGAGCAATTTGTTGTGTGTTTTTTTATTTTTGTTTTTTGTTGAGAGCGTTAGTATGAGAGAGATAGTGAAGAAGCGAGTGTCTACTTGGTGGTTGACTCTATTTATAGAGGGGGGTAGGTCTGTGCAGAGAGGGGGTAGGTTATAGTTACGTTAATTAGTGTGGCAAGTCCATCTACTTGTGGTGGTTGTTTTCTCATGAATAAAATGTTGCTTTTTACTGCTCTTTTTTTGGGTATTTTGAGTTTAGCTTCGTTAAGCGTGGCGTTTGGTCAGATGATGTCTTCGGTTGGAGTTGCTAGGGGCGACTTTTTCAATTATAGTTACACTTGCTATTTTGACTCCAACGACCCTCATGCTGTTCCTCCTGCTTCGTTTTCTTGGATTAACCAAACTGGATACTTTATGATTAACGTAACAGACGTTTCAGGCTCATCCATAAACTTTGGCACCAACATGTATGGATTAAACGGCACAAACAGCTTCGGAGTATGCAGCATGAACGTTGAAACTGGTATGACTTCCATTTCGGGGTATGGCGGTCCAAACGAGGTGAACAACTTTTACTTTATGGCAAGCAACATTGGCATGATGGGCAGAATGTTTCCATCCTCAAACTTCAGCCCCACAATAAACGACACCTCACTGAGAACTTACCCAAGCGGACAACGATTAACTAACCACTTCGTCACAACCAACACTTTAGACGGTATGATGGTGGAGTCAGACTATTATTTTGACCAAGCCACAGGGATGATGGTGGAGTGGCGTCAACAGACAATTCAGACAAACGGAGATTTACAGACTAACAGTACACAGATGATGGGGATATATGCGTCTTCGGTTTGGGCGGTTCCAGAGTTCCCCGCAACTATGGTTTCTGTAGTTGTTGTAGGAATTCTCGTCGCAGCCTCGGCGGTGCTGATTGCTGCCAAACGCAGAACCCCCCATCACACCAAAAACTGATTTGACCCTCAGAAGTCAAATTGTTGGCTGTTTGTAAAGCTGTAAAGTTGTAGATTTCCTTGGTAAATCTGTAAATTTGTGAATTGCTAAATTTCGCTAGAATTCTTAAGCAGCCGTCTTCTTTCAGATTTTCCACTGGAGTGCATCGACTCAAATGAAGATGAGAGGTGTCTGCAAAAGAGGTAGCTTGAGTTTTGTTTGGGCTAGTTCGGCTATAGCCCACTGCATAGGAAAAAACGTTAACTGATGCTTACCGTTTGCCGAAAGACGGGAGCGAGTGCCTGCTTCAATGTTGGAATGCGCCAAAACAAGCCTTTTTCTACCGAAACGTGCCGAACTGCGCCTTTTCCAGCCGCGGACTAACCAAAATCCTGCCCCTAAATTGAAAACAGGGCTTGAATTGGGGTTTTCAAAAAAGGTAGGGGGGAGGGGGTAGGTGAAACGGTAGGGAGCCTATCAGAGGTCGGGTTTGCCTTCTTCGTCTGCTGGCTCTTCAGCATCTTCCGCTTCAGCGACATCTTCATCTTCTGAAAGCTCAACAGCTTCAACCAGCGTCTTCTGCTCTTCGGATTTGAGCAGCATGTCAATCAGCGCTTTCTGGTCCACTTCCGCGCGGGTCCGCCAATCAAGATATAGTTGCCCTTTGTCGTCCTGCTGCAAATACCCATAGCGGATGTACCTGTCAAGGTTCAAACCGACCTTCCAGTTCGGAAGCTTCTCACCCAACAACTCCTCAACATCACGCCTAGCAGCCTGACCCTTCTTGCTAATAATAAACGAAATCGCAACCGCCAACCCCGCCAAATCATCAATGCGCCAACCAATCATCTTCGCCTCCGCAGGCTCCAAATCACCCCGCAACGTAACATAAAACCGCGCCTTATCCAACTCATCCAAACTAGGCTTCTCAGGCGTCTTCTCCGCCTCAAAAACGGTCTTAACCTGCAAATCCAAACTCTTCAAGTAATCATCCAGAACCTCAAGCACCTTCGGGTAATCCGAACCCACATTCTTGCGCAACTCCCAGCCTTTCACGCCTGGCTTTTGGTGCCGACGGAAAAACAACATATGCGTCGCACGCTTCATCTTCGCCGCATAAACACCCTTCCGCTTCCCAACACTCATGCCTGCTCGCCTCGCTTCCACCGCTGCCAATCATCAAACGACAACGCAATCGGCACCGAAACCGCCTGCCTGCTCAAATGCGCCACAGGCACAAAAAGAGGCTTTATGAAAATCTGCTCCTCCAACGGAACCAACTCCAGCGTCGCATAACCATAAGTCACCAAGAAACTCGTCAAATACGCCCGATGAACAGTCGCCTCGTATGAATCTGCACCAACAAAATCCAAATACAACAACTTCCCATCCACGCCTTTTTCCTGCACCAAATTCTTCAGCTGCACCCAGTACCGCTCTAACTCAGCACTAAACGCCTCATCACGCAAAATACTCTGGTCAATTAACTCATCCCTCGTCGCAGTTCCCGACGCAACCTCAGCAACCACAACCTCAGGCCACCTATCCTTCAACGGCGTTAACTCCGCCCAATACCGCAACGCCACACCCAAACTCTCCAAACCAACCTGCTCCAACTCAACCAACGGATGCCACGCCCCCAAAAACGCCGCAACAACCTCTCCACCCGACTTCTGCAAAATCTTCTCCTCCAACAAAAACGGGTCAGTATACAAAGAAGTGCTCCGCTGCTTCACCCACTCACTCTGCAACTTCACCACAGAAGCCAAATGATGAAGCGCCACAGCATCCAAATTTAACTCCTCCGCCTCATCCCACCTAGGGAAGTACTCTTGAATTATGCGGATAATCTCATCGACGTTCAGCAGAAACGGGTCAACTTTGCGGTCTTCGATGTTGTTCATCATTTCGATGATGCGCTGAAGCTTCTCTTTGCCAACCTTCTTCTCATGCTGTCCACCAACATTCAACGCCAAAATCAAACAACCTCCCGAACCGCAGACTTACCCTCAACATTCTGCACCGTAATAATATTCGCATTCTCCTGCGCAAAAGTCACCTGACTCGGCGTAATCACCACATACTGAGCCTTCGCATCCGCCATATGCGCAATTAAAATCTTAGCAATCATCTCACGATTCCGAGGATCCATATGAACATCATACTCATCCACAGCACGAAAAGGCGAACGCACATGCGACTGCAACGCCAACAAAAAACTCATCGTGGCAGTTGTTCTCTCTCCACCACTTTGCGTGTAAGCATCCAACGCAACAGGCTTCCCACCCTTAAACCCAACCAAAATCTCCAACCCCGCAACCTCAACATCCTCAGCATTACACAACCGCACCTCACCAACTGCACGAGTTTGACCCATAATCTTCTGATACTCCAAATTCACACGCTCAAGCAAACTCTGCATTACATTGCGCCAAGACTGCAACCGCGCAGAAACCTCATCCAACGCCTTCAACCGATTCTCAGACACCAACTGCGCCTTCTCCTTAAGTTCCAAGAAAAGTTTGCTGTACGACTCATACTGACGCTCGATGTCCTCAGAAACACCCGCCAAAGCAGCTAAATGCCCATCCGTAACCCGAACCTCATCCAAAACATCCGCAACGCTTTTGACCACCGCGATTCGCGCCCCATGCTCCAACGCCTTAGCAACAAACCCATCCAAACCAGCCTTCGCCGCCTTAATTGCCGCTTCTGTCTTGTCCAAGTCTGCAACCGCGGTTTTCTTGCGGTACTCCAACAAAGCAATTTTAATTCGACAATCCACCACTTTACCCGTGAGTTTGTCAACTGAATCTTCCAAGGTCTGCATTATAGCCTGATTTTCCTTCGCTTTCTCGCCGCTGAGCACAAGTTGCCTGCGGGAACTCTCCACAAGACCCTTCAACTTTTGGACTGCCACATCTAACACTGCGGCTTCTTGGAGTAACTGCTCACACAACGATATGGTAACTTCATCCTGAGCGATTTTCCGTTCAAAACTCAAACGCTCCCCAAAAATCGCCTTCACCTCAGTCTTCAACTTCTCCTGCTGGTCAAATTCCTTATGCAACTCATCTTGGGCGGCTTTAGCTTCTTCTTCAATGCGGCTGAGAGTTTTCTGCGCCTTCTGCATAGCTGATTCCAACTCTTTGACCGCGTTTTCTCTGCGTTCAACTTCTGCCCAAGCAAGCTCCCGCTCTAGGAACCGCCGTTTGGTTTGCATCTGCTTCTTTTCTTGGTACTTCTCGTACTGCTCACGCCAGTAAGTCAGCGTTTGCTCGGCGGACTCCAAAAGCTTACTCACAGACTCTTCTTGGCTGAGAATGCGGGTTAGTTTCTGCTGGGCTTGCACCACGTTCTCGCGGAAAGGTTCCAAACCCACCGCTGCTTCTACCATCCGCAACTTCTCCACGTTGCTTAAAACGGAAAACTGCTCCACCATGTTCTGATGCATGATGATTAGCATGTTGTCAGGGTCCACACCGAACCTGCCCAGCACATACTGAACATTATGTTTGTTAGCAGCCCGATTCTCCAACTCAAACCAATAATTGCCATCACGCCGTAAAACACGGGTTAGGAAAATCTGGTCCTTCGCATATTTTGGAACAGGACGCTTACCACCCCGCTTACTGTTATCCAAAATTAACGTAACTCGGGCTTGGTCTTGACCCCACCGAATAAGATTACTCAGTTTTTTGCTGCGCTCCGTGTACGACTGCCCCAGCCCGACACTAATTGCCAAGAGCAGAGAGCTTTTTCCCGCGCCGTTAGGTCCAACAATCAAGTTGACACCTGGCCTGAAAGCTACCCTAGCGTACTCGTAGCTCATGAAATTCTCCAGAATAACCTCGGTTATCAACATCTGAGAGCTTTGCCTCTTGTAGAGAGTGCGATTTATAGGTGAAAACGCCTTATTAAAACAGTTTGACACGTTTGCGCCACATTTTTTCATCAATCAACCATAAACTGCCTGTTTTTCTGTTACATCCAAACCGCGCAGTCACAGCAGTAAAACCCCAACAAAACCAAACCCTCAATACATACATTTTATATTCCTTGAATCACCACAATACATCCACCACACAACATTACTTGGAGAAACAAACATGGTGACCCTAAGAGCAATAGCACCTTCACTAACCCGAATAACCATTGCAGGCGCAGTAGGCGCAGCCTTCCACATCGGACAAGGCAACTGCGACCTCATAGACGACCAAGCCGTAGAATTCTCACGCGCCATACTCCAACAAACAGACATCGAAGGCGAAGTAATCTGCTGTGAAGGTCCCAAAGACAACGCGCCAAGTTTTGCTTACCGCGAAAAAGTCGGCACAGGTAGAGGACCAAAAGTCGAGTTTGTCATCGACCCCGTAGATGGCACAACAGCCGCGAGCAAAGGCAGAAAAGACGCCATATCAGCCCTTGCGTGTGCACCAGCAGGATGTTTCCAAGTCCTGCCTGATGATGGGTACTACTTCAAAATCGCTACTGACCACCATAGCGTCGGCAAACTCTCGCTGGACATGACCATAGAAGAAATTGTCCGCACTGTAGCTCAAGCCAAGGGGCTGCCAATTGCAAACTTCACTGTTATTATGCTGGAACGTGACCGCCACCAAGAAATTCTTGCGCAACTCCGAAAACTCGGTGTACGCATCATACTAATCCCCGACGGTGACATTGCCGGTGCAGTAGTCAGCTGTATACCCAACTCAGGTGTAGATTTACTCATAGGTGCAGGTGCAGGTCCCGAAGCCACCATAGCAGCAACAGCCGTGAAATGTTTGGGCGGAACCATGCTGGTTAAAGTCTGGAAAGACAAAAAAGACGACCCAAACCGTTTAGACCGCCTAACAAAAGCAGGCGTTGACGTGAACAAAACCTACAGCCAAGATGAACTTGCCAAAGGCAAAGAACTTGTCTTCGCAGCCTCAGGCGTCACCAAAGGCGAACTTCTAAACGGCGTAACCCTGCTTCCAGACGGCGCAATTGTACGCTCAATCTGCATGCGTTTGCCAAGCGGAACAGTGGAAAAATCTGAAACCACACTGCGCTTCAAAGGGCACCCTGTGTACAAGCAGTTTATGCCACCCTAAAACGGCGCAAAACACCACTCTCTTTCTTTAATAAGCCAGCTAGTTTTGCAACAATTATAAAAGCAAAACACGACTCAACGTGTGTCATGACGCACCATTGGGGGTACGTTGGCGCAGTTGTGTCTGCAATACTATTTGGCATAGGCGCCACACTAAACAAAATTGTGTTGGCAGATGTTCACCCGACGGTGGTTGCAGGATTAACGTATCTCTTTGCAGGTGTTGCATTGGCAGCTATCCGTTTTTCACCAGCCCGTAGTCGAATCATGTGTTTGCTGAAAACGCCCACCAAAACCGAGAAAACCTTCTGCCGAAAAGACACGCTTGTTCTTGTGTTGGTGGTGCTTTCTGGTTCAACGATTGCGCCTTTTCTGTTTCTTAACGGACTCAACTGCACAACGGCTGTTAATGCTTCGCTGTTGCAGAATGCAGAGGCACTTTTCACCGTGCTAATCGCTGTAGTTTTTCTGCGCGAACGTGCACATAGGAAAGACTGGTTTGGCGTGCTCTTTCTCATCATAGGGGCAGTGTTTTTGACCACTAACGCTGAGTTTGGCAGCTTAACGTTGACTCAAAGCCTTCTTGGTAACGTGTTGATTGTGAGTGCGTGTCTTTTCTGGGGAATAGACAACAACCTGAGCAAGCTTTTGTGCTTTAAGGAAGATTTGATTCTGGTTACCGCTTCAAAATGCCTGCTTGGCGGAAGTACCCTGCTGCTGTTGGCATACGTGCTTAACTCAAGTTTCTCAGTTCCCTTGTTGGCTTTGCCGTACTTGCTGGTGATTGGCATCTTCAGCATAGGCTTATCCATTCTCTTTTTCATGTTGGGTTTGAGGGAAATTGGGTCGCTGCGAACTGGCGTTATCTTTTCCACCTCTTCCCTATTTGGCGCAGTTTTCGCTTTTGTGGTTCTTAGGGAAGGTTTCACAATGATACAGGTTTTAGCAGGGTTGATGATGCTTCTGGGTGTTTATGTTCTTTACAGAAAATAGCGCAGTTGCTTGCGCAGGGCGCCAAATTTGTTTATGCAGTAACTTAATATCATCTTCAAACTCTGTTCATTATCGTGAGCGCATTGGTCTGCGAGGAAAAACCTGAACGAACAGAAGAAGAAACTGAAAAGCGAGTGATGGTTTTTCTTGCCGTGACCTTAGGTATGGCGATTCTTGTTGCGGGCTTGTTGGACCTTTTGGCTAATGGCGTTCAACTTGGCTTCACACTGCCTGTTCTGAACGTGGAAGCCACAATCTCCGTAATCATATACTACATTTCGGTGTTTTCCGCAGCAGCCTACATCGGATTCATGGGCATCAAAGAACTCGTGGTGGAACGCCGCTTCTCCGTGGAATTCCTCATGGCAGTTGCCGCGTTAGGCGCGGTTTACCTGCAATTCTTCTTTGAAGCCGCAACCGTGCTTTTCCTCTACTGCCTAGCAGAATACTTCGAAGGCTACATTCAAACACGCGCCAGAAAAACCGTGGAGAAACTGTCCCAGTTCATGCCTGAAAAAGCCAGAGTCATCGAAAACGGCGCTGAACGCAGCGTAAACGTAAACGAAGTTTCAGTGGGCATGATGGTGCTGGTGAAGCCTGGCGAACGAATTCCTGTGGACGGAACAATTTTGGAGGGTTTTTCACAGGTTGACCAAGCTTTAGTTACCGGCGAATCAATGCCTGTGACGAAAACGGTGAATGACTGCGTTTTTGCTGGAACTCTGAGCACCAGTGGTGTTTTGAAAATTGCCGTCACCAAACAGGCAAATGAAACTCTGGTTTCGCGCATCGTGAAGCTCGTTACAGAATCCAGCAAACGCAAAGCATCCATAGAAAAACTGGTTGATAGGTTCGCGAAAATCTACGTACCCATAGTTATCGCCCTTGCAGTTTTCACTGCGACTGTTTTGCCGCAGGTTCTGGGCGGAACTTTCGAGACTTGGCTTTACCGTTCCCTCATACTGCTTGTGGTTTCGTGTCCAAGTGCGTTCATCATTTCGGTTCCAGCCACCGTTTTCATAGCCATAACCATAGCTGCGCGCAGAGGCGTAATCATCAAAGGCGGAGTTTACGTGGAAAAACTCAACCGCATCAAAACAGTTGTTTTCGACAAAACTGGCACTTTGACGTTGGGTAAGCCTGCTGTGCATGAGATAAGGTCCGTTGAGCGTCCTCAGGAGGAAGCGTTGGCTTTTGCTGCGGCGTTGGATCAGTTTAGTAATCATCCTGTGGCTAGGGCGATTGTGCGCCGAGCCGCTGAGAAGGGCATAGACATCAGCAAGTTTAAGGTGACTGATGTGACGGAGGTTGCTGGGAAGGGCATTGTGGGTTACGTTGACGGCAACTTTGTGGCTGTGGGCAACCTAGAGCTTATGAAGGAGTTTGGCTGCGACTGCAAAGAAGCGTTTGCCATAAGCGAAAACGACACGCACACTGCAGTTTGTGTTAGCGTTGGCAAAGCAGGGTTGGCTTCGGTGTGTGTTGTTGATGAAGTTCGTGAGGATGCGCTTCGGGCTGTTGGTTCTTTGAAGAAAGCAGGAATTAAAACTGTTATGCTTACTGGCGACAGGTTAAAGGTTGCTCAGGAAATTGCTGATGAGTTGGGGATTGATGAGGTGCATGCGGAGCTTTTTCCCGAAGATAAACTGCGTATCGTGGAGGATTTGAAGGGCAATGGTGAGGGTTTGGTGGCTATGGTGGGTGACGGCGTTAATGATGCTCCTGCGTTGGCGGCTTCGGATGTGGGCATCGCGATGGGTGCTGGTGGGGTGGATGTGGCTTTGGAGTCTGCGGACGTTGTTTTGGTTAAGGATGAGTTGGCTATGGTTCCGTATCTGGTTAGGCTAAGTGAGAAAACGATGATGATTGCTAAGCAGAACATTGCGGCTTCGTTGTTGGTTAAGTTGGTTTTGGGCGGTTTGGGTTTGTTGGGGTTGGTGCCGTTGTGGTTCACTGTGGCTTCGGGTGATGATGGTGTGACCCTGCTGTTGTTGCTGAATACGTTGCGTTTGGAAAAAGTGCGGTAACTTTTTGTTTTTGCTACTGTTTGACCCCTCGCTCTGCAGCTACCTACCCCCCTCTATAAATAGAATCAACTGCAGCGTAGACTGCAAATTCACTACGTTTTTTGGGGAAAAATGATAAATTTGGAGTTAGCTATAGAGTCTATTGGAGGGCAAAGTTGTGTGTATGGGAAAAGTTAGTCTTCGTTGCCCTAACTGCAAACAAGAGTTCACAGTCGCAAGACCCGATAGCTCGCATACTTGCTGGTCACTTGATAAGCCGAAAGACGCCGAAGTGGAAGCTGACTTTGTCGAGCAGGTTTATGTCTGCAAGAATCCGAATTGTGCCGCCAAATTTACGGTTTACTGGTCTGAAATGTAGCTGTTCCTCGCAAGAGACTGAATTTCAGGTATTGCCTATTAGTAACGGTGAAGTGCTGCTTCGCACCCTCTTTTTCTCACTGGACGCACGTTGAAAAATCTTTTTGCTGGTTTGCTTTGTCAGTGGGTGGCTGCAATGAAATGCGTAATCCCAACAAGGATGTACTGAACCGCTATGGCCGCTATGATTAGTGCCATGACACGCGCTATAACTATCGAACCAGTTTTGCCAAGAACCCTGTAGAGGGAACCCATGAATCTGAGGATGACCCATGTGAGAGAGAGCACAACCAAAACTGACAGGGCAGTGGCAACTACGCCGTACGCTTGAAGGTTAAATATCGTCGTGGTTATGGCGCCTGGTCCAACAAGCAGAGGTATGGCTATGGGGACAGCGCCTATGCTTTCTGGCGATTCAACGATTTCATGTAGGCTGCCTGAAATCAGGATTTTAATGGATATAATTAGGAGTAGAACGCCACCT
>CALMWK010000095.1 GCA_937873375.1 Candidatus Bathyarchaeota archaeon | reverse complement strand
GCGTTTGAAGGAAAGCTGCCGCATGCGGGAGTAGGTCAACCTAATGGGCTATACATAGGGTTCGAGGTAGATAGCGGAGGAAGCTTCGCGTTAATCGCGTGCCTCACACAGCTAGGCGGAGTATGGTACCTGTACGCCTTGAATTTTGCGCATGTCGGAGCACCATTAACCTACGCTATAACGCTTAATCATCCTGACACCTTCGCGAGGTACGCATTAGTGTATGATCCACCGTACTTGTCGCTGTGGCAAAGCACCGCCGCCAACGTCTTGCAGCTGGAGCTAGCGGGTACGCTGGACCTTAATTTAGTCAACGGAAAAGCCATTCCTTTCATGGCAAACGAATGCGACAATGGCATTTGGGAATTCCAAGTTGGCAACATCTGGATTTACGAGATTCAGAAGCAGCCGATGCTAAATTGGGTGTTGTATGAACATCCAGCTGCTGCTGTGCATGTAGACCTGAATTGCTACGGAAGACCCTGCGTCAGTTGTAACATCAATATTGATGGTGATAGCGCAGCACATCCCATTCGCATCTTAGGCAGCGCCAATAATACAACGTGGTGGGTTCTTCGTGAAGAAAGTGCTTTTGGCGGCACAGTACACTACTACACATACAACTTTCAATGTCCTTACAGATGGTGCCGCTTGGAAGTGCCTTTTCCCAATGCAGGGCTACATTACATGATGCATGTTGCTAGCGCGGCATATGAGTAAAAAAAGAGGGGTAAGTGAAGTGATGGTTTGGGAGAAAGGAGATTTGAGAAATAAGGTGCTTTTCCCCCATCACTTTCGCTTCTTTCTGCAAGGTTTATCCCCAAAATAGTAGGCTACCCAGCCCACTATGAATGCCACGGAAGCAAAGAGCAGAAGCATCCACGCCAGAAGCTTTTTCATTCGCCTAGCACTTCCCGCATAGCTGTTTTGTAGCCTTCAAAAAACTCTGGGCGCGCCTTCACCGCTACACCACTGGTATCTATGTTCTCGAGCGTTTTCAGGATTTTGCGAATTTCCTTTTCCATGCTTCTACACTTATGTAGCTGTAGGTTATGTATCGTTTTTGAGTGCCTCCTTCAACTCTTTCATCAGGGCTTTCTCTCTCTTAATTTGTTTTCTACACCAGATACAGTGTTGTACATACTTCTGCCTAAGGGGTCTGCCGCAGCGTTTACATGTCCGTTGCAGGTTATTTCTCCCCGTAATGGCTAAGGATTTCTGTGAGGCTCTCTAGGAACTTTTGTGTTGCGGCTTCCAACTCAATACCCTTGCAGAGCTCTACATAGTAGTCGAGATCAGTTTTTAAGTCGTGGAGTTCTTCAACTTCAAAGTCAAACGTTATCCTGGCAGTTTCGTCATACCTCATCTTTCTTGGTCTCCTTTGTCGTCACATTCAATCGCGTTGGTCTCTTCTATGGCCTCTGCGATGCGCTCAAGGAAACTTGCAATGCGGGCGAGTTGTTTTTCGATCTTTTCACTCATGAACGATCAATCTCCTTTAACGCTCCCCAGTAGGCTTTCCACGCTGGAGTCCTTGCTTTCACGTAGACTTCATGCGCTGCAGCTGTTGCTTTCTCGTAGGCTTTCTCCGCTGTAGCTGTTGCTTTCTTGTAGGCTTCATACGCTGTAGCTCTTGCTTTCACGTAGACTTCCCACGCTGCTTTTCTCGCAGCCTCTTTCTCAGCTTCATTCATGTTTTTTTTCTCCTTAATCAGGCATCTGTTTGTTTGTGTGTTTAAGCTTTTATGTCATGCTCCAAACATGCCACGATACAGCAAAAGAAATTTTTTTCAGCCAGCCCACAGGCTAAGCCCTGCATGGGAGAGGTTGGTTAAAGTGATGGTGTTTGCATAAGGCTTATATGGAGAATGCATCAGTATCTATATAGTGATGCAAAATATGGGTGTGTGGTCCTTGCGGAGAAACATTCATGAGCCTATCACTCCTGAACAGTTTGAGCAGGGGTTTAGGCTGCTGGAGAAACCACGCTACCGCGCCTACGCCGTCCTGATATATTACACAGGTATCCGAGTGTCTGAAGCCTTAAGACTTACAAAAGAAGCCTTCACTAATGATGGGACAACGCTATACGTTGAGGTTGGCATCCGCTTGAAAACTCAACGCAAACGTAAAGATGGCACGATCTCAAAGGGCAAACGAACCATGCCTCTACCGCTCGACCTCAAGCTACCACACATGGACTTGCTAGCGCATCAGGTGAAGTACACGCGAAAAGGCGAACGCGTCTTCCATTTTGACAGGTCCACAGCACTGAGGCAAATTACTAAAGCTGGGCTGGGTTACAACCATCTTGCCCGCATGACCGCGATTACGACCTTTCTTAAGGCTGGCTACTCCATTGCCCACATCGTCAACTTCTTTGGCATCAGCGTGCAAACAGTGAACAATTATATAGGTGTAATTGACCTAAAAAGCATGGGAGCTATGAA
>CALMWK010000094.1 GCA_937873375.1 Candidatus Bathyarchaeota archaeon | reverse complement strand
TACTGGGTAGCGGAAAGCTACACGAACTTTTTAGATACCTCTTCAAGTTCAGCCCCGTTACGGTTACGTTAACAATTTAGGCTTGACATTTTTGGGCGGGACACCTTTAGCTTGACAACCCGTTTCGCCGCCATACGCTGAGTTTAGGAATAGCCCTGCCTGTCAACACTTGCCAAATGCGCTCTTTTGGACCCTGAAAAATGTTTTTCAATCGGATGCAAAGGCGTAAGCAGTATGATAAACTTAAAATAATTGGAAGGACTGATGTGTTACCGAAATCATTACAATTTAAGGAAAAATAGAAGAAAGAGGAATGAAAAATGAGCAAGAGCGAAAAGCCACACATAAACCTCATCATCATGGGTCACGTTGACCACGGAAAATCCACAACCACAGGACACCTGCTGTATCTAGCCGGCGCAATCGACCAAAGAACTATCGACGCTTATCAGGCAGAAGCCGAGCAAATGGGCAAAGGCACATTCAAGTTCGCGTGGGTACTCGACAACCTCAAAGAAGAGCGAGAAAGAGGAGTAACCATTGACCTTCGATTCCTGAAATTTGAAACCAAGAAGTACTACTACACCGTCATCGACGCACCAGGACACCGAGACTTCGTAAAGAACATGATCACAGGCGCAAGCCAAGCTGACGCCTGCGTACTCTTCTGCTCTGCCAAAAAAGGCGAGTTTGAAGCAGGCATCGGTCCAGGCGGGCAGACACGCGAACACGCGTTTCTGGCTTTCACCTTAGGCATTCGTCAAGCTGTCGTCGCCATTAACAAGATGGATGATATAACCGTTAACTACAGCCAAGAAAGGTACAATGAAATCAAGAACGAAGTTACCCGTATGCTTAAAATGGTCGGCTTCAAGACTGACAAGGTTAACTTTGTCCCCGTTTCAGGATGGACAGGTGAGAACCTGCTCAAGAAAAGCGAAAAGATGACTTGGTATACTGGTCCAACTTTGATGGAAGCCTTAGACATGCTAGAAGTTCCAGCTAAACCAACCAACAAACCACTGCGTGTTCCTATCCAAGACATTTACAGCATCACTGGCATTGGCACTGTTCCCGTAGGCAGAGTTGAAACCGGCGTACTCAAACCAGGACAGAACATAATTTTCATGCCCAGCAACAAGACAGCTGAAGTTAAATCAATCGAAATGCACCACGCTATGATTCCAATGGCTGAACCAGGCGATAACATTGGCATGAACATTAGAGGCCTATCCAAGACTGATATTCACCGCGGAGACGTTGCAGGTCCAGTTGACAACCCACCAACCGTTGCAAAAGAATTCATCGGCCAAATCATCGTGATTTACCACCCTACCGCCATAGCTGCAGGATACACCCCAGTTCTCCACTACCACACAGGGCAAATCGCATGCCGCTTCACTGAACTGCTAAAGAAAATCGACCCCCGCACAGGCCAAGTCACCGAGGAACATCCAAGCTTCCTCAAGACAGGCGACGCTGCATGGGTCAGAATGGAACCATTGCACCCCATCGCTGTCGAGACATATTTGGACTTCCCAGAGCTCGGGCGCTTTGCCGTCAGAGACATGGGCACTACAGTCGCAGCAGGCGTTGTTAAAGAAGTCACCAAGAAGGGTCCATAGACCCTCCCATCTTTCATTTTTTTAGTTTTTAGCTGTTTAGTTTTTCATAGTTTGCTGTTTTGAAGTGTGTCCAAATTCGGTTTATTTTCGATGAACAAATTGGTATTTTTCCATGCTTTGTGTTTGTTGTCGGCGTGATGCAGTCACATACTCTTAAAAGACTTCCCCCTGCCGTCTAGAGTTAGGAGTATGAGTGAGGGAGGCTCGGTGAGGTCTCAAATTAGAAGAATCAGGCATCCCCTGACAGAGGAAGAATTGGCTTCTGCAGCAAGAAAAGAGTTCCGAGGTGGCGGCGCGTATTTGGAAGAGATACTGCAAACTTCAATAAGTGATGTTCCGCTGGAAGAGCGACGGAACGAAGCGAAAAAACCGCTATACCTAATACGGTACGAATAACTAATTTCTTAGGTTTATTGTGGCTTAGCATATCTTCATGGCAACCAGACGTTTATTGCGCCAGCGAAGCTTTTGTCCCTTGATCTTCATTTTTTGGGAAAAATAAAAAAGAGGTGTTGGTTTTGCGTTTAAAATGGGGCGTAGACTCCGCTGAATACTAGCCATGCGAGCAGTGTTTTTGCTACGAAGCTTAGGATGATGTATGTTCTTTCGCCGTAGAGGTAGTCTCTCCATTTGCCGACGCCTTTGTACTGCAGGACCATGTTGACTGCAAAGCTGTTGAACAACACGAAGTAGATGAAGAGTATCGCGTACACGAAGTTTGGTACGTTGCCTGCTGAGTTGTTGACTGCTCCTGCGAAGTAGGCAAACAGCACTATCCATGGGATTCCGCCTGAGATGCAGCCGATGATGAAGGCTGACCAGTTTGTTTTTTCGGTTTTCTGGTTTACGAGTTCCATCATGTAGCCGAACATTATCATCATGGCGTTTAAGACGAAAATCATGACTATTGCCCAGAGGTCCCAGACGCCCACGAAGGTTGCGATGAGGAAAATCATGATGGAGCTTGAGAAGGCGTATTCGTACCATCGGTAGGGGTTTGTGCCTTTTTTGAGGTTTTCGTTGTAGGTTTTGTTTTTTGGGAAGGCGATTATGAGGTGGGCTGCGGCTGAGATGAGGGGGAAAGCTGCGAGGATTACGCCTAGGTTGCCTATGGTGAAGATTACTTGAGGTTGGGGGGTTGCCATTATGGCTGGGTTTGTGGGGCTTACGTGGCTGAACTGCAGGTAGGTGGTGTAGATGTCTCTGGACCATGTCAGCATGAAGCCTAAGGTAAGCATGAATATGCCCTGTATCAGATGCAGAATGCCTGCTCCCATGTTGAAACGTTTGAGGTAGCCAAAAGAGATGGGTGACTTAGCGATTATTTCCTGTCGTTCTTCATAATCCACTTTATCATTCTCCTAAAATCCGCCATTAATGTATTGTTTGTGAAAGATTTAAAAATTTTTTGCTCAGCTAATTCTGGTAGTTTGCCTGTGCAAAGCTACCCCCTCGGGGGTGCTGCTTATACAATTTGATTATACAAAACGTAGATACAAAAACAACCCAAACCACCAACAAAAGAGCTCTGTTGCTCTGCAGACTTACCCCTATAGGTTTCTGCATACTATTTCTAATAGGGGGCACCAAATATGGCTGCTAATGCAGTAGCAAAACCTGTAAAATAGGTGCGTGGAGAAAACGCCGCTCCAATGAGGCAGAATTGGCGCTCCAGTTTATGGCGCGTTAAACCGTTTGCTTGTCTGGTTTAGCGTTTTGGCGAAGCAACTATCCACTTCACTTTGTCGAACCCGTATTTTTCTAGCAGGGGGTCCAAAAAGTTAGGCACAAAATCGTCGTTTACCTCCGACAGGACTACCGTGTCGCCTGTTCTGTAAACGAGCGCGACGTTGGTGAGGTCTTTTAGGTCTTCGTATTTGCTTTTGATTTGCCAGTATCCGCCCTCGCCTTTTGCTGGTTCCATGATCCAGCTGTATTTGCCTTTTGGGTGTGGGTCTTCAAAGACGTTGAAGGCGCAGACGGTTTCGCCTACGGTTTTTGGTGTGTCAGTTGTTTTGACGTAAAACCACATTGTCATAAAAGTTCCCTAATACTATTGTGCCCCGTTTATCCTTATTTGTGTTTAGGCTGGTCAGTTTTCTTAATTTTTGTTTAGAAGGGCCAGAGAGATTTCCCATACCTGAACATTTGTCCTGCCTCTGGTTTTATGGGGGTAATCGCTTTGTCTATCCTTTCCACGACTTCGTTAAGTGTGTCGTCACCGTCAAAGTGCACTCTGACCTGAATTTCGCATCCCAGTTTCCTGTGGGACAGTTCAAGGTATCCGCATTCGTCATCCCAGAAGTATTCATCTGCAAACTTTTTTGCTTCTTCAGCTGTTATGTAGTCGACTACTTCAAAGTTAGTTTCAATCTCCTCGACTATTCTGCCCGCCTTCTTTTTGAGGTATTTGCGCGTGAACTTTTCCAGCTTCTCCAGTTGCTGAGCATACAGTTTCAAAGATTTCGCCGCATCTGCAACACCCACTTGCTTTAGCCTTGGCGCAAGAACCGCCAAATGCACTTCAGCGTGGCCTTCCCCTATGGTGTCTGGGTGGTCTCTGATGATTGAGAACAAAAAGTCGCTGATTTGGTCTTGAAGCTTCAACGCAGTGTCCTGCTTCTTGTTTTTCTTTATGTCTTTAACTTTTTCTTTGGGAACATAGGCGGGATAGTGTTTTTGCAGGGCTTTTTTGTTTAACCATCCGTACCAGAAAAACACGTAACCATAATTTGACGGCGCCGATTTTAGGCAGCCTTTCCCCGTCTCTTCCATCGTAATGTCAATTAAGTCTAAGAATAACTCACGCATCGTGCGGTTAAACGAGGCACGCGGGATGTTTTGTAGAGCAAATTTTTCCATTCCAAATCTCCCTATCTTTAGTTTGGCAGAATTTATCCTGATTGGTTTCCCAACAAAGAATGTACCTTGAGGTCAAAATAGGGTTGAGTTACTGTACGATTTTCTCCCAGCCCTTAACCAAGTCGAGAACTTCTTGAACTGGTTGTCCACCGTAACTTTTCAATCGCTCGCGTAACTCAACTTTGCCAACTGCCTCTTTCTGGAAATCCCCAATCTGACCTGCATCGCCTGTCAAGTAGAGGATGCCGTCTATGCCTGCTCGGGCACAGCGAACACTAACTGTCAGCAACTCCGAAGGCGTAGGTACATCTTTTGGGTCATCGCCTGGACCGAAAACGTAGAGGCTGATGTACATGGGTTTCTTCAGAAGTTTTTTGAAGTTTCGGCTTAGCATTTCCCAGTACCATGGTGTAGCATAGTTCTTGCTGAACATAACCACATTGAAGGCGTCGGCGTACTTGGCTAGTTCGTCAAAGTCAACGCCGTAGCGCTCAAGAGAACTCACAGGGTCAGGTTGAATACACAAAATTAACTCCTTCTTTACGCGGTCTCGAACTTGAGAGATGTAATCGGTGATTTCCTTTTTGTGCCACTCCACCCAGCTCAAACCGCTTTTCTTCCACAACTCTTGGCATCTGGAGCAAGTGCAGTGACCGTGGTCTGCAAAATAGAAACTGTTTAGCCAAACGCCTGGTGAGTGCTTGTCGATGTCTTCGATGTAGTTTAACTGTTCGGCTCGGTGCTCAGGCTGCGTAGCGCACACAGTGTCCCAGTAAATGTTGTAGTTGTTGTTTCCCATCCGAGCTGGACCCAGCGGAGATTGACTTGTCCAGCCTGTGTTGCCTCGGGCGGCAACGTTATCTGCGAAGACGGCGATGTTGCTGTGCATGTCTGGTTGTGGAGGGATTCTTTTGCCCACTTCTGTCTTTATGCGTAAGAGGTGAAAATCAAAACCTTCAGCTTTTTCTGGTTCAAACACGTATGTGCCAAACTTCAAACTATGAGCACCTTTTTGTCACGCAAAGAAACGGACGTGGCGATTATAAAGTTTTGCAAAATTTGCCTTTTGTTCTTTGATTTGTTTTTTGAGCAATTAGCTTCGGATGCACCTTGAAATAACCGAAGTTTTTCAGAAAACACAAATAAGCTCGTGTCATTCCCTATAAGCTTGGACGATGAGGATATCGAGGTACGCAGAAGTCGAAGGCGGGGATTAATTAAGCTGGAGGCTGATGAATGCTTTTTCCGCTACTGAGTCCACAACAAAAACTAAAACTTTGATACTTTGATTAATTTCAGCGGGTTAATTAGAAATTATAAATAAACAAGAGGAGAGTGTGGCCTGTATTTTTGGGATAAAGAAAGAGGAGGTAAATCCTTCTTTTTTATCTGTCTCGGGGTCCTGTCATGTACGCCCAGACGCCGACCAAGACCATCGTCAAGCAAGCGCCAGCTAATCCAGAAACCACGAACCTTACTTGAATCAACGCTGGAATTACATCCATAAGCCATGGTATCGCGTAGTCTGCTGTCAGCTGCACAAGGATGCCTGCCATGAACCCTACGAGCGCAACTATCCCGAATATTTTAATCCTATCGCCCATTCATTTTTCACCTTTACGTAGCAATTAGATTACGCTTCTTTTTAGTCTAACTTACACATTTCTGTCTATTATCCGAAACGGGGACACCGCATCTTTTAATTTTACAATTAAAGCCCAAAACCCGTTTTTCGACCCCATATATACCTACAGCTATACGTGCATATTTCCACCATATTAACAACGTATAAGATTGATTTCTGCATCCTGTGTTGTAAGAGGAATAAATTTGTCCGAAAGGTTCGCTAAAAAATGGGAAAGTAAAAGGGAAGAACAGCCGTTCACTAACCGAGTAAAAGATGCTGTAAAACCACCAGGTCCACTCAAACCGCGACTCGACTTCGCCGTCAGACGCATAGAGCTCCAAGTACAGAAACTAGACCAAGCAACAGACAGATTCACACAACGTGACAAGGCAATCTTCGCAAGAATAGTTGACGCCTACACCAAACACGACACCCAAAGAGCAAACGTCTTCGCCAACGAACTTGCCGAAGTCCGCAAAATGGAAAGCCTCATCATAAACGCCAGACTAGCACTCGAACAAATCACATTAAGATTACGCACAGTATCCGAACTAGGCGACGTAGTGTCCACCTTAGGTCCAGCCGTAGGTGTTCTACGCTCAGTCAGATCAGGTCTAGTGAGCGTATTCCCAGAAGCAGAGAATGAACTGGGTGAAATCGGCAACATGCTAAGCGGAATAATGATCGAAGCAGGCCAAGGCTCCGGAATGACACTCAACTTCGACACAGTCAACGAAGACGCAGGCAAAATCCTAACCGAAGCAGCCACAGTAGCTGAGCAAAGAATCAAAGAGAAGTTCCCCGACTTGCCACAAGGCATGCCAGCAACGCCACAATCAGAGAAAACAACTCAGGGATTCTAAAAGGAGTGTAAAAAATGTCTCAAACACCCTCCAATCTTTTTCTTTCAATTGGCAAACCAGTGAAAGACGAATACGGACGTTCAATTGGGAGAATAATATCATTCGCCACCACCCCAAGTGGAAAATTTGACTCAGTATTTATCGAATACAGCGATGGAAGATTCGCCAAGCAGCCCATGGAAGCAGTCATATTCAATGGCGCTGACATAACATTAATCTCAAAAATCAAATCCAACGCCGCAGTTTTCTACGATCAAATTCCGTTCATATGGCGCAAAGACCAAGCCCTCAAAGACTTGACTGACAAACGAAAAGTCAGTTCTGAGCTTTATCAGGAGCTTCACAACAACTTTAACACTGTTCTTAGCCAACTGCGAAAAGACGCACAAATTCTCTTAGACGACATCGCGCAGGGAATCACACGATGCGAAGAAGAACTTAAAGCCATGAGCTACGGTGTTCTCCACTTAGAACTAGAGCATGAGATAGGAAAAATCAGCGACGAACATTACAGATCAGCCATATCATCCCTTCAAGAAAACATCAAACGCACCAACGCCGAGAAAAACGACTTGGAAGCTACAAAGAGCAAACTCTCAAGTATGTTGATAGGCGATGCTCCTCAAGACCCTGAGCCGAAACGCAAATCGGTTGAGGTGCCTGTGGTTGAAAACGCTGATCTCCCAGAACCCCCTGTTGTTGTATACGTGAAAGAAGTCGGAAAGGCTGGAATATAGCCCCAAAGGATGACGCAGCAAGGGCGCGGAGGGAACAAAAATCAAAAGCATAATCCGCTCAACCCCTCCACCCCTAAAAGATGTTGCTGCTAAATCCATTTATACCCTTAAAGTTCAACAGAACAAACTAGAACAGGCAAGTTACCGCCTAAAAGAACGGGACAAAGTACTTTTTGAATCCTGCATGGGCGCGTTGAAAAAAAACAATAAAGAACGCGCAGCAGTTTGCGCTAACGAAATTGCAGAAGTCCGAAAACTGCTAAAATTCCTCTACAACGTGCAGTTAGCCATTGAACGCGTCATTCTCAGACTTGAAACCTTAAAGGAACTCAGCGAGATAGTCGTAGACCTTAAACCTGCCCTGAAGCTTCTACAGGGTGTTTCGCAGGAGCTCTTCCAATTTCTGCCTGACGTCTCGGCAGAACTGAATGATGTTAACAGCACGATAAGTGAAACATTACACGTTACAAAGCTTCAATCGGACGCTCAGACCTTGGTTCCAGTAGGCAACAAGACCGCTGGAGGCGAAGAAATCCTCAAAGAAGTCTCCACGTTCCTTGAGCAGAAAATTGCTGACACTCTCCCTGAACCTCCAATTGCAGCCCCGAAGGCAGAAGTTAGAGCAAAAGCTCCTCCTGTGCGCGAGCTTGTAGCGTTGTCTGCATCTAATTCACAGGTTGTGGGGCGACGGTCACATGAAACAATTGGGCGAGAAACCGCACAAACCGTTTTCTCGTACAAGAAACAGGAAATCAAAGAAATCTCTCTGACAGTGGAACAACCCAAACTCTCAATTGAAGACATGCTTCTGGAGTATGTGCGGAAAAGTAACGGTGAAATAGACCTTACACGTTGTTCAAGCGAATTGAAAACGTCAAACCGGGAAATCGAGGACGCCCTTGAAAGCTTAGGCAACAAGGGAAGAATTAAAATCGAGTTAAAATCGCCTGAATAAAACTGAGAGGGGAAAACTATGAGCGCTTCACAAGAACTAGAGAAAGCAGCAACAGCATACGCGTTAGACGCCGTAAAAATGGACAAACAAGGCAACAAGGGCAGAGCTATAACTCTGTACCAGAAAGCAATTGAGAGTCTGCTGCAGCTTGTCCAGCTTTACCCCGAATACGGTTTGAACAAAGTTTACGTTCAAAGAGCCATAGCTTACCAAGAACGAATCAAAGCCTTGCAGGGTTCCGTTTCCCCAACTGATGTGCGAATGGAGATGGAGCGCGAAGCTGAAGAAAGCGGCGTTGAGAAAACCACCCCTGAAGGAAAGGCAAACGGCGAAGAACTTGTAGTCACCGAGAAGCCTATGGTGAAGTGGGACGAAGTTGTCGGCTTAGACACCGCTAAGAAAGCCGTGAAAGAAGCCATCGTCTACCCTGTTCAGAGACCCGACCTGTTCCCACTCGGCTGGCCACGGGGTATCCTCCTGTTTGGTCCGCCTGGCTGCGGAAAAACCTTGCTGGCAGCCGCAGTTGCCACCGAAATAGACGCTAACTTCTATTCTATAGATGCCGCGTCGATTATGTCTAAGTGGTTAGGTGAAGCTGAGCAGAACGTGGCTAAACTGTTTAATGCCGCCCGAAAGTCGGCGAACGAGGGTAAACCCGCTATTGTGTTCGTGGACGAGTTGGACTCGTTGATGGGCACGCACTCGAATGAGGTGGGTGGTGAAATTCGCGTCAAGAACCAGTTCCTCAAAGAAATGGACGGCATCATGGACAAGGGCAAGGCACTTCACGTTTACGTCATCGGCGCTACAAACAAGCCTTGGGATTTGGATTGGGCTTTCATACGTAGGTTCCAAAAGAGAATATTAGTTCCGCTTCCTGACCACCACACGCGCTTGATGATGCTTAAGCATTACGCGGGAAACCTGCAGGTCGCTGAGAATGTGGACTTGCATGAGTTAGCTCGCTTAAGTGAGGGCTTCTCAGGAAGCGACATACGTGATGTTTGCCAGTCTGCACAACTTAGCCTAATTGGCGAGTTCTTTGAATCCGGCAAAGCCATGGACAAAGCAGCCACACCGCGGGCTCTGAATATGGCGGATTTCCGGCAGATATTCGAGGAGCGCAAGCCGAGTGTTTCGTTGGATATGCTGGCGCTTTACACAAGATGGTTTGAGGCTTTCAAAGCCTTGTAAGAGCGGAGGGAAAAAACAAAAAAAGAAGTCTGAAAAATTGGGTTGGGTGGAAAGGTTTGGAGAACCTCATACTTTTTGCACGCTCTCCCTTCTCCCCCTCAAATATCTCCAAGCCCCACAACCCACCAAAAAAATAATTTTTGTTTTCTTTGCGTGGATGTGGTTGTTTGCTATAGCACTACTTCTTTGGTTGTGTTTTGGTTTCTGTTTTGGGTTTTGGTTTGTTTGTGTTTGCTGTTAGGTAGTGGTTAGTGTGTTGTTTTGTCACTTCTTGGTTTGGGCTTTGTGATTTTTGAGAATTGTTTTTTCGGTGATGTCTGCGAGTTTTTTTGGGTTTTTTAGCGCGTCTGCGTAGGGGACGGTGATGCTCAGGTTTTGTGTGTTGTAGGGTCCGCTGAAAGCCAAAATCGGTTTGTATGTCTTAAGTGCGTTTTCTGCTTCTTGTTGGTTGGTGACGACGACGATTTTTGGGATGCTACTTTTTTTGGCTACAGTTTTTTTGAGCCCTTCGATGATGATTACGTCGTTGTCTTTGGCTCGTTTTAGCAGGGCTTGAAGGTTTATGTTTTCTGTTGTGCCACTCTCTATGGTGGTTACTTCGTTTGGCGCCAACACGACTATGGTTTTGGCTCCACTGTGGGCAAACCTCCATGTATCCTTGCCGGGAGTGTCTATAGTCCAGTCTTCTTCGCTGATGTGTTTTAGGGCTGCAACTTTGTAGCCTCGGTCTGTGAGTTCTCGAATGAGGTTCTCGGTGGTGGTTGTTTTGCCGACTTTTTTGCCGCCTACAACTGCAATGACTTTTGGTTTCAAGCTTTCATTTCTTCCTTGAAGATTTCTTCGAGCATTTTCTTGTTCACGTGGAGTTGTTCAGCGAGGCCTTTGACCATTTTGACGTAAATCCGAAAGAGGTTCTGCATAATCTCTGCTTTTTCTTGTGTTGATATTTCGTCTTCATCTGCCATCAGAAGAGCGAACCATTTGCCTAAGTCTGTGAGTTGGTAGGCTTTGACCCAGACGATTCTGCCTTCTTTGTCGTTTTTCTCCATGGCTTCGTCTATAACGCAGAGTTTGGTGAGGGTTTTGAGGTTTCCGATTATGGTTTTGTTTGAGTAGTTGAGTTTTTGGACGAGGTCTTTTTGGTAAATGTTTTTCTCTATTCCTTGTTTAAGTGAAAAGTGGAGAATGTCGACGGCTGCTTTGGAGCCGAAGATGGCGCTGAGAACCTTGTTTTTTTCCTCGGCTGGAAGAAATACTACATAAGGATGTAAATTTGCGTTCATATGTACTCTATTTCCAGATTTATTGTTTCCTTGCCTTTTAAGATTACGGCAACGAGTTAGAAGCGGTTTTCTTTAATGTTCCAACGTGATGTTTTTCCTGCTTCCCGCCTTTTTGACCTACCACTTCCCCCCCTCTATCGTTTCTGCAATGAATTGCTATTAGGCTCCAAATATGAGTGCAGCCGCAATGGTGCAATAACTTTTTTAGGCTTAGGCTTTACACTTATCGCGGTGCACCAAAACGTCTTCCACAACTAACTGGGTTCCCACTGACGGAGACACCTTCGTAACCAAAGAAGGCTTCATATTCAACACGCTCGGTTACGAGCATCCTCCAGAAACTGTTTTTGCGTTCCTCAAATACATCCCCGCAGAGTACCAAAAGCTTTTCAACGTGGAGATGCTGGAGCGCACATGGAAGTTTGGCGACAAGACGCTTTTCCGCGCCGAAAAACTCTACACCGCAGAAAACTACAAGTCCTTTGTTGAGACGTTCCGCAAAAACTTTCCCGCATACCTCTACTACTGCCGCCTGCGGCACAAGGAGCTCATTAGTGCGCCGATTAATCGCATCGAAAAAGTCTTCATTCCCAAAGAGCGTTTGCAAGCTTTGATGAAGGTGGAGAAGCCTGACCGCATCCAAACCATGGCGCTCGAACTCGTAAACATGATATCTAAAGAGTCAGGCGTCGGCATGGAGGACTTCGGAATCCATGGGTCTATCGCTCTGAACATGCACAGCGAAGAAAGCGACATAGACTTCGTTGTCTTGGGCTCCGAGAACTTCCGCAAAGTCGAAGCCACCCTAGACCGCCTCGTTGACGCATGCACCCTGCGCTACTTGTTCGGTAACCGTTTAGATAAGGCGAGAAAGTTCAAGGGCAAATACAAAGACAAAATCTGGATGTACACCGCAACGCGCAAACCCGAAGAGTTTACACCGCCCTATGGCACGTTGCGTTTTTCAGCCATGTATCCCGTGAAGTTTGAGTGCACCGTCAGCGACGATTCCGAAGCCATCTTCCGCCCAGCCATATACAAATTCACAGACTACAAAGCTTTAGACGAGAAATCTGAACTTCCAGCCGACCGCATGCCTGCCTGCATACTCTCAAACATCGGGTGCTACCGAAACGTAGCCCGCAGCGGCGACCGCATCAAAGTCTCAGGCGTGCTTGAGCGGATAGAGTCGAACAAGACAGGCGAGGTTTCCTACCAAGTTGTCGTGGGCACGGCGACCACGGAGGAAGAATACGTTTGCCCAATTTGAAGCTGCGAGACCGCGACGGCATAGTCACCAAGGAAGGCTTGATTTTCCGCGTTTTCGGCTACAGCCACCCAGCCAACGCCTACATATGCGACGCAGAATACGCCAGCGCAGACATCTTCAAATCCGCTGACCCCCGTGCACCGCGAGATGGTGCAGGCAAAAGCCGCGTTTTCTACAAGTTTTACGATGACGAAGGCTGGAAATTCATCCACCAAAACTATCCCCAGTACACAGTTCTGCATGAGATGCTCGGAGTAAAAGTTTTAGGCGTAAATTACGCCGACATCGCCAAGACACGCCAACCGCCCGAGAGGCTGCTGGAACTTGCCGACATGGAACCAGCGGACAAACTGCACGCCGCCACACTACGAGTTTTAACCACCGCGCTTGAACGTACTGGCTTGTCAGTTGAGAACTTTGGCGTCTTCGGCTCTATGCTGCATGGTTTTCATCATCCTGACTACTCCGACATTGACCTGCTCATTTACGGGGTGAAACAGAACGTGGCGATGCGCGAAGCCCTCGCAGAGCTTTACGCGGAGAAAGATTCGGGATTCCGCAACGAGTTCGACACCGACGCAGCCATAGCAGGCAAAAAGTGGCGCTTCAAAAATTTCAGCCAAAAAGAGTTCCTGTGGCACCAAAAACGCAAATGCATCTACGGCTTATACGACGACAAAGCCCGCAGCGGGCGCATAATCAAAGCCGAATTTGAACCCGTCAAAGACTGGAACGAAATCAAAAGCGAGTACGACCCGCAGACCAGAATTGTGCGCAAAGACTGGGTACGAATCAAAGCCCGTGTAGTCGCAGATGTTGACGCGCCGTTTATTCCGTCGGTTTACGGTATTGAGCCGCTTGAAGTTCTGAGTGGACCAAGAACTGCCTTGGAAGCTGTCCGCGTAATCTCCTATATGGAGGAGTTTAGGCAGCAGGCGCAAAAAGACGAAACCATAATCGTCGAAGGCAGCCTCGAAGAAGTAGTTTCGCCAAAAGGCAGCTTCCACCAAATCGCCCTGACTTATTGTCCGCGTTACTACGAGCAAACCCTCAAAGTCGCAGACCTAAACCTTTGACAATACCATGTAGTCCGCAGGCTTGTTTCCAATAATGATCCTGTAGTGTTCTTTTCCTTGCCGCTTATCTGTGACGTGTTCAACTTTGCCCTGCACCACAATTTTTTCGCCTATTGTTGCTTGTTCACAGAACCTGCCGCGAAAACTGGCAATTTCCGTGATGTCTTCCAGTTTTGGTCCTTCCACAACTTTGGCGTTTGCAATTTGGTAGCTGCAGGGCGTAAACAGCGCCTCAGAGTCATCCGCAACTGTGGCGGTTACCTTAGCATACCCAGCATCCTCGTAGTAAACATCACCGTACTGCTCATCCACTTCACCCCAATCTTTCACGAAGCGAACAAAGTAGTCTATGCCGCTGTACATGCCTTGGAATGCCTTGCGCATTTCGACCTTGGCGAAGTCCTCGAAGCTCATGTGGGTGTCTTTCGAACGAAAATCGAACAGCGCCTGCAACTCCTCTTTAGTGTACGGTTTGAATTGTGAAGCCTCATCCTTCAGCAACTCTTGCAGCGCCGAGTAAGCTTTGCGGCAATTCGCAGCGCCATACACGAGCGGGTCGATGTCGCTTTGCAGCGTGAACAACCCCACCATAATTGAACCCGAAACCCCGATGCTGCTCCACGGAATGCCTGCGGCTTCTTTGAGGGTTTCAGCCAGCGTCACAGCTTTGCGCTCCAAGTCTTCCAGTTTGCCCGAAGTGCGCAACTTGGCGAGCCTTTCCACGGGGTCAAAATGTTCCACGATGGTTTCAACTGGGACTTCGCAGAGCGTTGCACCAAAAACGGGGTCAGGCACAATCAACTGCGGCGCATTCTGCTGCAGGTACTGGAAGCGTTCGGCGAGGTTGTAGACTTTGCCATACAGGTTTTTGCCGTGTCCGCGGGTGCCTTCAGGCGAGGGTATGTAGCGGGGAAACGCAATGACCTTGTTTGGTGGGTGAACTAAGCCTTTTACGTCAAAGATTATGTTGTCTTTTGTTTTGATGAGTTCGCCTTCACGCGCACGCATAAACAACCACATTGACCTATACTTTTCAAACGTGTAGCGACTTACACAACGCTAATAAACTTTTTCAACGGTACATCCACACAGGTTCCCACACAAATGACCCACCACGACAAAGCCAAATACATCTCTCAATGCCTCCAACTGGCAATTCTGCTTGAGGTCAGCACCACCAAGCCCGGCAACGTAAACTTCATGGTGGGCTTCGAAGGCACCCGAGCCGAACACTTCCTCGCTTCAGCCGTGGCGGCGGCACCGTCTTTTGAAGAAGCCGCAAACCGCGGCATCAACATAGCAAACAAAACGTTTCCCGTAAGCAAGGCAGGTATTGGTGAACTCATAAAAACATGCGTAACCGACATTGGTGCGTGGCAGAAAGGCGGCAACACACTCCTAGGCACGATTATGCTGTTTGTTCCCATAGCCGTGGCTGCAGGCATGACAAAAACAAAAAACAACTTCTCACTCGACATGGTGGCACTGAGGGCAAACGTAAAGTCCGCAGTGCAGTCAACCACAGCCCAAGACGCCGTAGACCTCTACGAAGCCGTGAACATAGCCAACCCAAGCGGACTCAACAAATCAAACGAACTCGACGTAAACAACCCCCAATCAAAACAGCAACTGCTTAAAGACAACATTTCTCTTTTCAAGGTTTTCCAAATCGGCGCCCCATACGACGACGTATGCTCCGAATGGGTCAACAACTACCCCATAACCTTCACCGAAGCATACCCCTACCTAATGGAGCAACTCAAAACAAAAGGCGACTTAAACCAAGCCATAGTGCACACGTTCCTGAAAATCCTCTCCGAGCACCCAGACACATTCATCGCCCGAAAAGCAGACAAAGAAAAAGCCCGAGAAATCTCCAACGACGCCAAAAACGCACTGCAAATAGGCGGCTTAGAAACTCAGGCCGGAAGAAAAAGCATCAACGGCTTAGACCTAAAACTTCGAGGCTCAGGAAACCGCCTAAACCCCGGAACCACGGCGGACATAACTGCAACTACTCTGGCGTTGTGCACTCTGAGCGGCTACAGACCTTAATACGTTTTAAGCTAATTCTTTTGCCCTTGATTCGCACCATAATTTGTCTGACTGCGCCCTCTCAGATAGGAAAACGCAACCGCACTTCTCATGCACTTCAGCTTCTGACCCATAGTTTTTGGCGGCTTCCAACAGCGCCTTCTTTCCATCCGTGACTTGTTCAGCCTTGTGTTGGTTCTTAAAACCGCTCAAGAGGCTTTTACCTTCGTTTTCCCGACTAAGAGCACCCCAAAAAAACAACTCTTTACCTTCAAAGTGGTCTGCACAAGAAGAGAAAACCCTCGACGCCTCAACCCATTTGCCTTCACGGCATAGCATGGATGCTTCTCTGAGGCGCTGCAATTCAGCAAATGGCAACGAACCCAAGTTCACTCTGATGTTTTGTGTAACTGGGCCATCAACGCAGCGGGGCTGTAACCGCGCTAAATCTTCTCGCGAGTTGATGTTGACGAAACTTTTCAGTTCAGGGTCCAGCGCCATAAGCTCTCCAACAGTGGAAACGAACAAGACTTTCAGGGAGCCTCTTATGACATCGTCCGAGCGTGGGCGTTTTAGCTGGCACAGGGCACTCGCAATTTCTACTGCACTTTTTCTTTCAAGAACCATAACCAGCGTTTCCAATCTACCATTTGGACACATAGGAACGACGACGCGGGAATCTTTTAACTCCCCAAACATGTATTCGATAACGGCAGGCTGAACCATAGGCATGTCGCCGGGAAGAGTGATGCAGAAATCTGCCTCAACAGCTTTCAGCCCCGTGTAAATAGCTACAAGTGGTCCGCCCAGATGGTCAATTTTCTCATCAACAAGCAACCTGACGTTTTCTATGTCGCTTTTTGCCAGAACTTCCGTATATTGCGCTTTGCGGGTTTCATCGTTTACACAAATCACAATTTCGTCCACGACTTTGCGAAGGTTTTCCACAGCATGAACAACAAGTGGCTTTCCCGAAAGTTCAGCGAGGGCTTTGTCTTGCCATGTTCCATTTTTTTCTTGGAACCTCTCTGCTTTTCCTCCCGCAAGCACAATTCCAGCCCGTTTAGTCATATGGTACCCTCGCAATAAGTGGCTTCTCAAGTTTACTGATGAGGTTTTAACTTAACTTATTTGGCTTTTCCTTTTTGACAGGAACCTTGCTTGTCACAACAGTTAATATCGCCGCAGCACTTGAATCCTATACATTAATCTAAACGCCTAAGGTAGGCGCTAAACGTGGCACGCCAAGTCAAAATAAAAAAACTCAACCTTTCCACAGGAGAAACACAAGATATTGTTGATTATGTTGCGGAAGAAAAACCTCTGCAACTATTCGTAAACAC
>CALMWK010000093.1 GCA_937873375.1 Candidatus Bathyarchaeota archaeon | reverse complement strand
GAAACAACCTTTGCAACTCTAGGAAAAGAAGGCGTACCTGAGATTAACATGATGAGCATTCAAGACTTCATCTCTATTCCGCTGGGTCAGAACGTTCGTAACAACTTGGAGTTTGGCAAGAAACTCAAGAAGTCACCTACTATCTTTGGTGTTAACTACTTCTTGCGGGACAAAGACAACGGCAAATACCTGAACTCTCCACAGGACAAACATGTATGGGTAAAATGGATGGAACTGCGCGTACACAACGAAGTCGACGCAATAAAGTCTCCCACCGGATACCTGCCCAAATACGAGGACCTGCGCAAACTCTTCAAACAAGTACTAGGCAAAGACTACACAAAAGAAGACTACATCAAACAATTCACTATCCGCGTACCTGAAAACTTGTCGAAAATTGAGCGCGTACAGCGATTCTACCAAGAAAACGTCTCTGACACCCCCTTAGAACTCTTCGGCATACTGTTCCTGCAACGCGAACGCCTGCTCAAAGCCCAAGCCAGCTTCGGCGACTACATCTCACCTGAAAAATTTGAAGGCTAAATGAAATGTTTAGCAACTCTGAACTTGGCGCCATCCAAAATAATGAAGCGCCCGAGCAGAGTTCTATACATTTCTCCCTTATTTTTGTGGGTCAAATTTTAAATCTATCTAGTTTACTGATTAGAAATTCATAATTGTTAATTATATTCAGGGGCAAATCTCATGGCAAGCAGCAAAAAAGCGAAAAAAGGTGAAAAAGACATGTTGAAGAAAGAATTCAGAAAAAGCAGTCAAAGCAGCATCTACACGATAGACCTTACCCAGATTGAAGGCGACGGTTCTTTTGCGTGTCCCAGATGTGGAACTATGATTTCTCCTGACGACGAATCTGAAGAAGTCTACACTATCGTTGACACCAAAGTCGTTAATGATGAACTGTTGGAACTCGTCATTTCGTGTGGTACCTGCCGAACCATGGTGCGGGTTACTGGTTTTCAGCAGACGGTTGGTTTAGCTGGCGAGTAGTTTACCCCTCCAAGTTTTCAGAACGAAAAACTTCTTGTTTTCGTAGGTAACTTGCTGTTCTAAGAGTTAGTACAGCGGGTGTTCTTCAAGCGGAACAGGTTTGTTCCCTGAGCGGAATTATCCTATATACTTCTGATCGAGCAGTAAGCTGTCTCTTTCTCTTTGTTTGTTGAACAGAAGTATTGTCCCTGTCATATTTGGAGCCTAATAGTCAAACTATGCAGAAAAGGGGGAGAGGGGGGTAGGGTAGAAGATGTTCTTGCAGAAAAAAGGGTAGGGGGAAGGGGTAGGTCAAAACTATAGGTACCTATCAGAGTCATTTTTCGTGAAAGGCGTTTATTGAAAATTTAGCGCAACAGATTGTAAAAAACGAAACCGCAAACACACACGACAACCATACTTGATTAACAAAAACCATTTAGATACAAAGCACCTATGTTAACTAATAGTTCAAAGAACTGGAGCCCTTGAGGTGCATATGAGTGCAGGCGGTGACTGAATATGCCTAATCCTTCAGATGAAAAACTTGAGGGCACCACATTTACCGTCTACGCATACGCAGTCAAAGCAGGCAGACCCGTGGGAACACGCGATGTCATGCGAGGCGCAAAACTGAGCAGCCCAAGCGTAGCTTTTAGGCACCTCCAAAAACTTGAGGCCATGGGGTTACTGCAGAAAAACGAATACGGCGAATACGTCGTGAAAGAAAAAGCCAACATACGTGGATACATCTGGGTCGGCAGAAGACTGGTGCCAAGGATGCTGCTTTACTCGTTTGTCTTCGTAGGCATTTTAATTCTTGAAATTGCGGTTTTAGTTATTCATTTTTCGGTTGAAGACTACAAATTCAAAATATTCTTTTCGCTTCTAATGATAGTCACCGCAGTTCCTCTGGTGCTGTTTCTTATCGAAGGCATCCTGTTGCTGTTTAAATCTAAACGAGAGACCCCAACGAACAATACCTGACCACATAAAGGAACTAACAAGTTTTAACGGACAAAAATTCTGGGTTTGAGCGAATTTTGGAGTTAATTTATATATGGGATTAAAGCGAATAGACTGCAAGGAAGCGTGCTGAGTTGACTGCTCTCTTAAGGCAGCTTTCTAAAATGAGTTGGCTGTGGACTGTTCTCTTCTAAGGTGTTAGTGGGCGGCTTAAATGGCGGAAAAAAAAGTTACCAGTAGACGAAAAACGTTCGTGGCAAGAGAAGACCTGATTAGCAGTCTAAGCGAGGTTGCCAAGCAGCGTGGTCACAGCCTGTATGAAACGGTCAACGAAATTTTTGAATTAGCCCTCGCAGCCGAAAACATGGGCTTCAACCTGAAAAGAGTTGTCGAAGAAAGAGAGTTGTCTGAACTCGCCAGAAAAACAGGTTTCATACTCGGATTAGAGTCTTTATGGTACGAAATGTCCGACGTTGCATACGAACAAAAGAAGCGCCCCGCCCTGAAAAGCTGGTTCGAAGCAGGCGCATGGTTCGCCAAAAGGTACACTACAAGCAACGTCGCCGACCCTCTTTTGGCTTTCAAGAAGGATTTGGCGGTTTTCACTTGGAATGCTCCCGAGTTAAACATAGAGAAAAAGGGGTCTGCAATTTCTGTACGCGTTCTGAGTCCCCGTTTCACTGAATCATACACTTACTTGTTTGCGTCTTTTCTCGAAGGCGCGCTAAAGGCATTTGGCTACACAGTGGCTTCTTCTGATGTGAAGAAGGGCTTTATCCGTTTACAGGGTGTTCGGGAGTGATTTGGTTATGAGTGAACGTGAGAAGAGTACCAGTAAGCGGCTGATTTCAGTTCCTAGCGACTTGCTTGAAGAGGTTAACATTGCTTCTGTGAAAGAGGATTCTTCGGCAAGCAAATTCATTGAGGATGCACTAAAGCACGCCGTCAAGATGAACGAGTTAGGGGTTAGTTCCAATCAGCTAATTGAGCTTTGCGCGGTCCTGAATGCTTACCGAGTTTTAGGCGGCGTTTTCGTACCCATGGACGTACTCACCTATCTAACCAACAAAGCCTACACAGAAGACAAGGCAGCTTTTCAGGCTAAATGGTACGACAGCGGCTTATGGTACGGCAAATTTCTAAAAGAAAAATTCACAGACCCCGTTTTAACCTTCAAAAGTTTTCTGGAAGCAACACGATGGGACCTAAGCGAAGTCGACGTAACCCACGACACCCGAAGCGGCTCTATAAAGCTACGATGCATCTCAAACGTCATGACAAACCAAGAAACCGAACTCCTAGTCAAATTCATAGAAGGCGTAATGCACAGTTTAGGCTACCAAATAGAAAAACGCGACTACATGCGCGGCATTGCGGCGGTAGAATTCAAAAAATAAAACACCCTTTTTTGTCCAC
This sequence comes from Candidatus Bathyarchaeota archaeon, assembly GCA_937873375.1. GTDB lineage: Archaea > Thermoproteota > Bathyarchaeia > Bathyarchaeales > Bathycorpusculaceae > JADGNF01. The sequence continues at coordinate 13,460 of CALMWK010000093.1, read as the reverse complement.
TTAATGACACCGCAACATATTATCCATGTATATACATGCATAATAAACACGCCAAAAAATGTGTACAACCCCTAGTGACAGCTAGGGAATGTCTACAAAAGTAATAAATAGTCGGTGAAGCGTATCGTGTAACAGAAAAATCCAAAAGGAGAAAAAAAAGTAAATGCAATTAAATAAAAAACTATTTAGCTCAGCTATAATCGCACTCTTAGTTCTCTCTGTCGTCGCAGTCGCAGCACCAGCATTCGCAATGGGCACTGGCTCACCTTGGCTTACCAATCCAACATCACCTCTAGTTGGTGATAAAACCTCTGGAGCCGTTGGATCTGTCGTTCAAGTAGTAGGTGCAGGTGCAAACGCTTCAGCTGGTCCCTTTAACGTAGTCAATGTGTATCTTGATTCTGTCACAGCTGCCTCACTTTTAGGCTCAGTAGCCTCAGACAGTGTAGGTGCATACGCAATTAACGTCACAATTCCTTCAGCAGCTAACGGTCCACACAACATCATTGTTTCCGATGGTGTTTCCCCCAATGCTTTCAGCGTATTCACAGTCAATTCCAGTCTTTCAAGAGGAACTACCACCCGCGCGTTACCTGGTGACTCTGTCACCCTAACTGGTAACGGCTTCAATGCATCCAGCGCTGTTACTGTCACGATGGTCGCACCAAACGGTACTACTACTGTAAACGTCACAGCAACAATAACCACGAATGCCACAGGCTCATTCACAGCAGTTGTAACAATCCCCAGCACCATAACCGCTGTTGACTTCAGCAGCAGTGTTTGGACGATAAATGCTACTACTGCTTCTGCATCCGTCTTCGCAACAGCAACAATCACAATTGACTACTACGTTACTGTAACTCCAACCTCAGGTCCAACAGGTATTACCGTCACAATCGCCGGCAGAATCCCAGCTAACACAGCATATTCAGTGAACTTTGGAAGCGCAATTGGCGTATTCTCAGGAACTTCAAGCGCAACTGGTACATTCACTGGAACATACACAATCACCGGTCCGATTATAAACGGTGGATCATACGCAGCAACAGTAATTTGGGCTGTCACTAACTCTCGCTCAGCAACATTCACTGGCGCAGCATCACCAACAATCACATTAGGTGCAACTAGTGGCGTACCTGGAGCCAATGTTACCATAAGCGGTGCAGGTTTCAGTGCATCAGCTGCCATTACCCTGAAAATGGGAACTACAGTTATTACCGTCACTACTGTTACAAGCAGCACCTCAGGCGGCGCATTCACTGCCAAACAATTCACAGTCCCATCAGTTGTAGCCGGAACCTACGTCTTTGAAGTTGTCGACCAATACGGTGCAACAACAGGAACAGCATACTCATTCACAGTGCTCGCAGCACCAGTCACCACAATAGGCCTAAGAGCATCCTCATATGCACAAGGTGACACACTAAGCTTCAGTATAATCACAACCGAAACCAGCTTAGGCACAGTAAACGTCTACGTTATGGACCCAGCCGGACGCACACAGTTCTCATCAGCTGCTTGGGGCGCGGCCTTAACCGCTGCAGCCGCAGACGGTACACGCTACATACAATTCCAATCTCAAGTCAACACCGTTACAGGCAATTACTTTACACTACCCACTGACGCTCAAACTGGAACATGGAACTGGACAATTACCTACCTGCCAGCCAGCCTCGGCGGCGCTACACTAGTAACAGCAACTGGTCTATTCACCGTCACTGTAAAAACTACACTTGCTGATGTCAACACGAAACTAGATACAATCACCGCAACCCTCAACCAAGTCAACACAACCGTTAACTCCAACAAAGCAGTCTTAACAACCATCGACGGAAACGTCGTAACCATAAAGACTGACGTTGCAACCATCAAGACCAACCTAGCAGCACTTGACGCAAAAGTAGTTTCACTACAAGGTAGTGTTGCAACCCTGTCAACAAGCATGGGTACAGTAACAGCCTCTGTCAACTCACTGAGCGCAAGCATCAGCAGCATCAACAGCGGCGTAGCAACAGTCAACACCAAACTCGGAACCATCCAGACAAGCCTCAGCAGCCTTGACGCAGTACTCGGCGTAGTTGCAGGCGACACAGCAACCATCTCAACCAGCCTCGGAACAGTCACAACCTCTCTAGCATCCATCAACCCAACATTGACCAGCATCTCGAACGGCATCGCAACAATCACAACTGACGTCGGCACACTACAAGGAACCGTCACCTCAATCAACAGCGGCGTTGCAACCGTACAAACAGGCGTTGGTACACTCCAGACAAACGTTGGCAACCTCCAAACGGGCGTTACCAGCACTGAAAGCAACACCTCTGGAACATCAACACTGATCTACGTTGCAATAGTATTCGCTTTGATAGCTGCAATAGCTGCAATCGCATCAATCTTCTTGATGCGCCAAAAGATAGCAGGTTAAAAACTCAAACCAACAAGAGGTAAAACCTCTTCCCTTTCTTTTCTTTGTCTTAATAACTCGCTTTTAACAATTCCATCCTTAATTGCTACTGGTTTTTATTTGAAACTGTGCTAACACAACATCCGATACGCCGCTTCCCCGTCGAGATTGACATAAAAAACTCCATAAAGATATTATACCGTAAAACCAACACCTAAACCCTACCAAACCCAATTAACCAAAGGTGCAACTTAACTTTGAAAAACATAAAAATCGCCCTACTTGAAGAAAGAGACGAAGACTCATGGTTCGACCTGAGCCTCAGACAACTACGAGCAGGACAAGTTCGCTTCTACAAAGCCGACGACCTCCAAACAGGTAAGTGGCTCTTCAAAGTCTGTGTAGACCCAGAAAACAACAAAGCCATGGTCAAAGCCATCAAATGCCCCGCTGGAAAACTCTTCAGCCAACTTGAAGGCGCCACGATGCTCTTCCAGAAAAGCCTCAACCCCGACTTATACTACGACATAATCTCGCTTACCCGCGTTGATCAGGAAGGCAGAGTCCGCAGAGAAGTCATAAAAACCCTCGAAGAAGTCCCAGCAGCCATACGTGAATACTTTGAAGTTAAAGACTATGCAGAAGCCACAGGCAAAAAACTTCCGGGGAGTCACTTTGTGACGTTGTCTAAGAAGGACAACGAAAAAGACATGATAACCCTCTTCATAATCCAAAGAGCTTGGACACTGCCGCCTGAAGAGCGACAGAAAAGCATAGACTTACTGGCGGTGCTCAAGAAGCTGGAGAAAGTTAGCGTAACTGAGGTTGGTCATCTTGCGGCTGAGCAGTTTGGAATTGACAGAAATGCCTTGGATGACCTGCTTGCAAAGCTGGAAGAGAAAGGAAAAATAAAGAAACTAGACGAGAGTTTCGTTAAAATTGTTTAGCGTTGCCTGAAGAGGTCTTTTGTTACGTCTTCAGGTTTAAACGCTTCTTTTGACCTCACTGAGGCTTCTTCCACGTACAGGCGTACTGCGCGGTCAAGGACGTCTTTGCTTACGGGGATGTAGTCTAGGTTTTCGTTGAAGTAGCTTAGCAGTGAGGCGGCACATGCGAACTTTATAATGTTGTTTTCTAGCCTTGCTGAGAACTGCATGCCGCCTGGGATGTGTTTTAGGATTGCTACTCGTGCTTTGCTTATGGCTTCAAAGGTTTCCGTGGTAATCATGACTGGTTTTTTGGGGAACCGTCCACGAACCAGTGGGTGACCTGTTTCTATGGCGTAGACGAGTGTGGCGTGGTCTCGGATTTGGCTGGCGCCTTTGTCCACGTTAACTTCGCCCAGAGCTAGGCGCATTTGGCTTTTCGCAATTTCCACGTAGCGTTCTTTTGTGAGTCGGTGGAGTCTGCAGATCATGCGGTCTTCGATGGCGTTGAAGTTGGGGTCGCCTATGGTGACGGCGTAGCCTTTGCCCATGACTTGGGTGTTGTAGTTTACGCTGAAGAAGGAGTCGAAGCGGTAGGGGCCTATGATTTCTCTGTGGAGTTCGTATTTGATTTCTCCGCGTTCCATGGCGATTTTGAGGACGTCGACCATGCCTGTGTATCGGAACCAGTCGTTGAATTCTGGGACTATGAAGTTGTAGGTTTTGCCTACGTAGATTTGTCCTATGCGTATGAAGCGGGCTGGGGAGATGCCTCCGCAGTAGCGGTTTCTGCCTGGGACGCCGTGGGGTTGCATTTTGACGTTTGGGTTGCCTAGGATGAGGTCGCGGGTGGAGAAGCTTTTGCCTGTGCCTGGTTCGCCGAAGAGTGCGAAGCTCCATCCTGTTTTCATGCCTGTTTTGCCTTGGGGGTTGACGATGTCGACGTCTGAGATGCTGTATTGTTGCATGATGCTTAGGAAGCTGTCGAAGTAGAGCATGTTTCCGAAGAGGTCCTGCAGGTATTGGGCGAGGGTGGCGGCGGAGAAGGTTTTTCCGAATTTTATGGTTTGGTCGAGTCTGTTTTTGAGTAGGTCGTTGAGGTATGTGTCGAGTTCGGTTTGCATTGTTTGGACTCTTTGGCGTTCGTCTGCGAGGGGGTCTACTTCTTCCTCTGCTTGATGTGTGGAACCCGCTGGAGCACCTGCTGTTGTGGTTGCTGTTGCTGCTGTTGTGAGGGGTTTGCGTTCCACGTTGGGCAGCCCCAGTTCGTCGCGGATTATTGGTAGGGTTTCTTCGAGCATTTTCCACTCGTGGTACTCTTCTCCCTTGTAGGATTGTACGACGATTTTGAGTTGTTCGAGTTTTTCCAGAATGGGGTATGGGTCAATTTTTTGTTTTGTTGTGTTTTTGTATTGGGTTTCTTTGAAGTTGCCGCCTGTTTGCGCCATGACTCTGAGGATGATGTTGCTGTCTTTGCCGTATTTTTTCTCGGTTTCAGCGATGCCTGCTTGAATCTTCTCTGTTGCGCCTTTGAGTTTGAGGGTTGCGTCTTCGAGGGTGTAGTGTTTGCCGCGGAAGACTGCCCAGTTTCGGGGTGGGTGTTTTTTGAAGGTGTCTTCTAGTTGTTGGTCGCTTAGTGCTTGGGCGAGTTCTAGGGCGGCTTCGTCTGGGTTGGTTTCCCATGTGTTTACGAATTGGTCGAAGTAGAGGATTTTCTGGGCTTTTCCGATGGTGAATATGTCTGTTTCTGGGTAGGCTCGTTGGATGAGGAGTTTTTTTTCTAGGATTTTGTCGTCTACACTCATGGTTCTTCCCTCATGATGCGTTTGCAGAGGTCTTTTGCTTCTTCGGTTGTCATCCATCCTCGTTTGGTGATCTCGTCTAAGCCTTCGTTTAGGGTTTCGGCGAATTCTGTGGTGTCTATGAGGTTGTTGGTTCGGCACAGGGTGTTGATTTTGCTTTTGAATTCTACGTCGCTTTGTAGTCTGTCTGTTATGTTTGTGGTGAGCATGTCGTGGAGTTTTTTGGAGGCTGGGCGTGTGAGTGCTTTTAGTTTTGGGTCTGAGCTAAAAGTTATGATTTTACGCAAGCCATTCAGGACGCTGACGTCTTCTGAGGTGGCTATGGGTGAGAGCAGGGTGTATCTTTCCTCGTTTGCCTTCATGTATTTTATAATGTAGATTGGTAAGTGTACGAGAACTGGGTTTTCTGGGTCATCCAGCTTGAAGCCTATCTCTACTTGCTGCCGTAGTGCGGCGTTGCTGTGTTTTAGTTGGTCCATGATGTTTTCGAAGCTGGTTGTTATAGCTGCGGATTGTTTGGCTATTTGTTCGATTTGCTTTTTCTTCGCGCCTATTTTTGTTTCGTAGGTGGTGTTGATTTGTGTGATTTTTGCTTCTTCCTGTGCGATGGCTTTGCGGAATTCTTCTTCGAGTTTTTTGAGGGTTTGGTTGGTTTCTTTTTTGAGTTTGTCTATGGCGTCGTTGAGTGCTTTGACTTCTTTTTTGATGTGGCTGATTTCTCGGTCGCACTTGTCCAACTCGTATGTACTGAGGGCTGATTTGGAGGAGGTTTTTTTGCGTTTCGCTTTTTCTCTTCTTTGCTGGGCTGCGTCTTTTCTTTTTTCGACGTTTACGAGTTTGCGGACGTATTGGTCGCGTTTTTTCTCCAGAGCCGCCACTTTTCTCTCCGTGGTTCGCTGGGTGGTTGCTGTGGTTTTGTCGTGTTTCTGGGCGAGTTTTTTGATTTTTTTGTCCACTTCTGGTTTTAGGTTTGCGATTTCTTTTTCGCATTTTTCTTTTAAGCGTTCAATTTCTGCGGTTGCTGCGTTTTTGTGGAATTCTGTTTCTTCGTTGAGGATGTTTAGGGCGTATTGGAGTCCTTTGGAGCCTGCTTGGATGGTTCTTAGGCAGTTGGTGAGGGCTTTGCCTGTTTGCGCGGCTGTGTCTTCGTCGATTTCCATGGGAATTAGGGCTTTTGCTGCGTTTTCGGTTTGGGCGTTGCCCATGTTGAAGTATTCTACAAAGAAGCTGAGCAGTTCCTTATCCGCGATTGCGGCTTTGAATTCGAGGTTGACGGGTTCGGTGAATTCGCCCAGTTTTTTAGTTTGCTTTTCCAGCGCTTCCATGAATTGCTCGTGGTTCACCGAGTTCTTCTTTAGCTCCTCGATGAAGTGTCCCGTTTTTGCTGGCTCTTTAAAACTGAACTTATGAGACATCAAACCTAAACCGTCCAGAACGAGGCACTGGTTTTCTGCTGGAACCGCCCAAAGCGGATAGTGAATTTTTGAGATAAACGACAACTTCTCAGGCGCATCCCGCAGAAAGCCTGTTTTTTTCCTCTGAAACTCCGCCATACACGCAACGTACGCCACCTCTGTGGGGTAGGCTAGATTTTCTTTTTCATTCTGCGCCTTAGTGATGAACGGTAAGGTTATGTTTTTGCTACTCATTTTTTGTGTCCCATGCCTCAAAACTTCAAAGCGAAGTTAACTTGACTTTTGGAGTGGGCTTTGAAACCTTTCTGTTGGGGGTTTGGTTGGTTGCGGTTTCAAAGCGTGTTGTCCCTAATTATAGGGTAGTTATTTTGTTTTTATCCTTTTACCTATATCGCATTATTTGTAGCACTGAATAGTCTCCCAATCAACACCAATTTCTACTAAACAACGGTCAGTTTTTGTTATAATAGGGATTCTGAAAAAAGGGCAGAGCGAAGGGGATAGGTGAAACGATAGGTACCTCTCAAAGCACCAGACTGTCGTCGTCTGGAACGTGTGAGGCGGAGCGAAGCGACGCCGAGAACAAAGCAGAGCGATTGACAAACCAAAATGGGTTTCGGGCAAGGTTTGTTCTTCACTAAGTTATTCGATAGAAGTCGTCACGAGGCTCATAAATTGTTCCTTCTCTAAGCAACTGATTGATAACGCGTTCGATTACGGTAGGCAGAAGTTTGTACTTTGTTTTCGCTTCATCTATAAGGATAGCCTTTTTGGTAGATAGTCCTCTTAGTTGATTTTCTACAATTATTGAAAGCAAATTACTTGATACTTCTGAGAAAGAAGGGGCGCCTCGATGAACGTAAAGATATGCATTAATGTTTTGCTCCCTAATCTTTGCCAACTCTTTCGCTTCTTTTTTTGGGGCAAAGCCTATTTTTCTTCTTTCAAGCTCTCTTTTTCTAGAATAAATCTTCCGTAATCTTCGTCTTAAATTTGTACCGAAATCATTCCAGCACCAAACTTCTCTTGTTTGAGTCGTTGTTCCTATGACCTTAAGAACTGCAAAAGGTTGCCTCTTCGGAAAGTATGTGTGTCTTGATGAATGACCTTTATCCAAAGCAAGTTGATTCCGCATGTACTCTAGAGCAAACCTCTGTTCATCAGTGATTTGTACATTAGTAGCGATGTTCGTTTCAATACTCTGAAAGAATTTTCTTTTTTTATTGTAAAGTTCCAGTTCGAATTCTTGAGACCAAAGAAGGGTTGCCAAAAACCATGCGTCAAAATCGGTGGCAGAACCTACGTGATAGAGATTGCCATCATTGTCTACAAATTGTACGTATTTCTTGCCATTAGTTCTCTTAACATCAATCCGCATTTTTCAACGCGCGATACTTGTTAGTTTTCTTTACTAATCATGGTTTTGCACAATTTGATGTTTTTTCTGGAACTTATTTTAATTATAATATAATAAATTGAGTAAAGTTTTTTGCTAGATGCGCGCGTGGCGCCCTATTAATGATATCTGACTAATAAATAGTTAATTCTAACAAAAGAGAAACAAGTTACTCGATAGCTATGAGTAACGATTTAGGTTTTAGCGGCAGCGGAATAGATGTTTTCACATCGCTCGATAATCATTTTGCAATTTCCGATGCGCTTGCTCAAAGTTTGAAAACGACAAAAAAGAGTTTGCTCATTTCTTCTCCTTGGATTGGTAAGGGCTTTGTTGACCTAATTAGACGAACAGTTCCCGACGGCGTAACAATTAACATACTCACAAGACGCCCTCAAGATAATTACGATAACTCCTACGAAGCAGTCTGTGCTTTTTACGAACTATGCGAATCTCACAAATGGCACTTAGAGGTAAATTGCACTTCTAAACATCATCCCAAGTTCTTAGTCATTGATAATAATATTTGTGTGGCGGGGTCATTAAATCCAACCGAATCAGGGATTTATTATAATCTTGAATTGGGGTTCGTTTTGAGAAACCCATTTGTGATTAAACGGGTAACTGATTTTTTCTTCAAGATGTGGCAAAGGAGTGTAAGTTTTAGTGCAGTGAAGAAATATTCTGGATTAGAAGACCTATCTGGCACACAAGCTCAAGTCAAGATAGCGGAAAGAATAATTGGTTTCTTCTTTGGAAACGGAAATACACCCACTCTCAAGTGGAAAATTGTGAATAACTTAAAGAGTATAGGCTTTCAGGAAAAAGATATAGTGGAGGTTGAAAGGTATCTTATCAAACGCGGTACCCTATATGAACCTCGTCTTGATTTTCTTTGCTTAGCTTGCATTGAGGAAATAGAATCGTAGTCCGCGAATAAAGAATAAAAGATGCTCATTTGGAATTACTGAATGTCATTGTGTCGTCGGGGGTAGTTAGCTGATACGTGAAGTCTGCGGCAAGAAGTTGTTTAACTAGTTCTTTATCGGTTGTTTCTTCAACTATCACTTCTCCACGAGCGGCATCTTCAACGGCGAACTGCTTACAACAGAAGAAAAATAAACTATGTCCAGTAAATTGTTAAGCAACACTCTGAAGCAACAATGTGATTAAATACATGAATCAGATTTTCTTCCTGCAAATTCTTCTACTCGTCATAAATGGTGTTTCTTTGGTGGTTTTTGGTGTGGATAAGTTGAAGAGTAAAAGGGGCGGTTGGAGGGTTCCTGAGTCTAGGCTTTTGTTGGTTGCGTTTTTTGGTCCGTTTGGGGCGTTTTTGGGTATGTTGTTGTTTAGGCATAAGGTTCGGAAGGTGAAGTTTTTGCTGGTTCCTGTTTTTCTGTTTGTTCAGGTGTTTTTGTTGGTGTATTTTTTGGTTCCCAACGTTGTGAACTTGGTCTGAGCAAGAAACAAAAAACCGAGGGGGGAGGGGGTAGCAGAAACGTAGGGTACCCTACTAAGGGTCAAAATCTGTTAACATTAAATTCTAGAAAACACCCACTGAACACAACACCAGCTTACTTCCCCAATTCATAGCTCATCAAACGGCGGCTCAGAAGCAACAGAAACCCAAAGCTCCTCAGCAAGTTTCTCCTGCTCTTCTGTTCCCGTAACCGCAAGAAGACAACTTCCTTCAGCACCGCAAACTCCACCAGCAGCAACCATTTCCGCATCCGCCCCAGTCAACTGCTTTATCGCCTCAATTTCAGTGAACACTTGACCTGGAAAGGGCAGCAAACGATACCCACTTGCTTTGGGCGAGTTTAGCTTCTCAGCTAAAGCATACAAGTCATTATCGACGCGCTTTTCTAAGCCAACAGGAATAATCAACTTGACGCGGCGACCAGCCACAGCTTGCAGTGCCAGCGCAATTGTTCCAGCCTTCGGATGACCAATGAGAACAGCAGCCTGTTTGCGCCGAAGGTCCAGCGCGTTTGCACCTTTCAGAATAACGTCGCCCTCCTTGAGAGTATCCAAGACATCATTGATTGTTTTGCCTTTTTGCCAGACACCGTTGGTTATTACTACGTCGCCTGGGAACTTGCTTTCGTCAGCCAACCTGCCTTCTGAAGTTACAGTTTTGCTTGGCGGGAGTATGACTCCTCGGAAGAAATGGTTCCTTGAGAAACCTTTGGCTCCGATGGATTTGAGGACTTCTTGGGCTATGTAGCCGTTTGTGGTGCCTGCTATAATGACTAAGGTGCCTTTCTTTAGGACGCTTAAGATTGCTGGGTTTGACGCCAAAGCCTTGGCGATTAGCCGTTTTCCAGCGGATGATGTGATTACAAACTGCTTCATTAGTGAACATCCTTTGTTTGCTTCTTAATTACAAGCGTGTTTGCTTTAAAATTCTTGCGCCATTTATGGAAAGGGTTAGCGAAAAACAAAAACCAGAAAAAACGACAGGTGAAAGCAAGAGCTAAGCATGTGCGATAACTTTGCATAGGTGGGTGACTGAAATCGTGGCTGACCCACAGGTAGAATCCCCAGTAGATTCTATATATAGAGGGGGGTAGGTCATGGCAGAGAGGGGGTGAATATTCAGCCCAATAGTATGTTGAAACCAGAAAAACGCAGAGGGGAAAGGGTAGGTCTAAAACGTAGGCACCCTACTAAGGGTCAAATTTTGTTATCGCGGAAACTTATCTTTCTCATTTACTCGTATAAGCCCGATAACCTAATTACTCCAATTAAACATAAGGAACTTCTATGTTACCCATGAAATCTCTAATAGTTTTGTTTTCATACCATCACAACAATACCCAAAAAGTAGCAGAAGTCTTCGCAAAAGTTCTGGATGCACAAATAAAAACGCCCCAGCAAATAAACCCAAAAGAGCTTCAAGAGTACAGTCTAATAGGTTTTGGTGCAGGAATAGATAGTGGAAAACACTACAGAGAACTGCTTGACTTTGCCGATACACTGCCACAAGTCACCGATAAGAAAGCATTCATTTTCTCAACCAGTGGAATTACAGGAAAAAAGAAACTTGCCAAAGACCACTTGGCACTTAGGGAAAAACTGCAATCTAAAGGTTACTTGATTGTTGACGAATTCCAATGTAAGGGCTTTAACACTAACAGTTTTCTCAAATATTTTGGCGGAATGAACAAAGGCAGACCCAACGAGGAAGACCTCAAGAATGCGGCAGAGTTTGCAAAGAGCCTAAAGCAGAGCTTGCAGACTTGAATTATGAAAAATCAGCATGTTGAGAGCAAACACCCGTATCTGCTTTTTTCTTTCTGCACAACCAAAACAAAACCCAAAACAAACACCTTCGGCAAAACACAAACAACACAACAAACTCCAAGAAGTTGATGAAAACAGCAACCAACCCATCAACAACAACCAAACCCAAAAAACAAAACCATTTAGAACCCCAACCACCACCATGTAACCAACAGCAACCAAACACCCAACCAAGAGACCAAACCCATGCTACAAACCAAAATGTTCACAGTCGGGATGCTCCAAACCAACTGCTACGTCATACACTGCACAGAAACCAAAGAAGCCATCATCATCGACCCAGGCTTCACAAGCCCACAGGAAGCCCAAGAAATCTTTGCATACATTAACTGGAACGGCTTAAAACCAAAACTCATCATAAACACACACGGGCACCCAGACCACACCAGCGGCAACGCCACCATCAAAAAAGCCTACAACATCCCCATAGCCATTCACGAAGCAGACGCCTACATGCTCGGCGAATCGGGCAAACCAACAGCACACTACTTCGGCTACAACACCGTCTCACCCCCAGCAGACACCCAACTACACGACGCCGACACCATCAAAATCGGCAAAAACACCCTCAAAATTCTGCACACCCCAGGCCACAGCCAAGGCAGCATCACCCTCACAGCCGAAAACCAAGCCTTCACAGGCGACACACTCTTCGCAGGCTCCATCGGCAGAACCGACTTCCCCCAAAGCTCAGACAGCGCCATGCAAACCTCACTAAAAAAACTAACCCAACAACTACCCAACAACACCACCATCCACCCCGGACACGGCCCAACAACAACCACAAACCAAGAAAAACAAAACAACCCATTCCTAACCAACCCATAAACCCCCCACAGCCACACCATTTTTGCTCTATTTGTAGGCTTGTTCTACAAGTGTTCAGTATTGCATCGTGTGACATAATATTTAATAGAATCGCGCAGCCACCCTAAACATCGAGAGCGCGCCACCATGCCCAAACTTCCCCGTAAACCGTCTTTATCTTTTCTAAAAGGTTTCAAACTCAATTTACACATAAAAAAGCGCAAGCAGGAACCCATCATCCCGTTACCTGCTTCTAAGCCTATTCCACGGGGACTCAAAGTCATCGAAAGATACCCCTTGTACGAACCTTTTTCTCAGGTTGTTATCGTGCAGAACCCCAAAACAGGGGAACACAAATACATCTTAGATGAGCTTCAACTTGACGCTCTGGAAAGAGACGTTTACCATCGAATTTTAGAAGTGCTCCTTGCCGAAATTGAATCGCCCAAAGAAGAAATTGCTGACCCACGCAAATTCTTCGCTGAAGCCGCCAAACGAATAGTTGACAAATACCGCATAAGCCTCGGCTGGCTCCCCGACGTTTCATGGTACAAAATTCTCTACCACGCAGAACGTGACCTCGTGGGCTTCGGCAAAATCGACTCCCTTATGCGAGACCCAAACATCGAAGACATCAGCTGCGATGGAGTCAACAAATCCGTCTACATCTGGCACAGAAACCACGAAAGCATCGAAACCAACCTGCAATTCGAAAGCGACGAAGTTCTCGACAACCTAGTCGTTAAGCTGGTACACATGGCGGGAAAACACGTCAGCAGCGCTTTCCCAATAGTTGATGCCTCTTTGCCGGGCAAACACCGATTGGCTGTGGCTTACAGACGTGAAATTACGCCCTTCGGCACAGCGTTCACCATCAGAAAATTCCGAGAAGACCCCTACTCGATAATTGACTTAATCAACATAGGCACCTTCTCCGAAGAAATGGCCGCTTACCTTTGGATTTGTCTAGAAAACCGCGCCTCAGTCATGGTTCTGGGTGGAACCGCAGCAGGAAAAACCACCGCGCTCAACGCTCTTGGCTGCCTAGTCAAGCCTGGAAGCAAAATTATGACCATCGAGGAAACCGCGGAACTTAACTTGTCCCATGAAAACTGGGTTTCCCTTATCGCACGCCAAAGCTACGGGTTAGGTGGAAGCAACGTCGGCGAAGTCGCCCTCTTTGACCTTGTGAAAACTTGCATGAGGCACCGACCTGACCTGATGATAGTAGGCGAGGTTCGTGGTCAAGAAGCCTACGTTCTCTTCCAAGCCTTAGCCACGGGACACGGCGGTATGTGTACCATGCACGCTGAAAACCTTGACTCGGCAGTGAAGCGTTTAACTCAGAAACCCATGGAAATTTCCCCCGCGTACATTCCGTTGATGAACGTTGTG
>CALMWK010000092.1 GCA_937873375.1 Candidatus Bathyarchaeota archaeon | reverse complement strand
CCTACTTGTGATGGAGATACGAACTGTAAGTTTCCCATTGGTACTGGAAGTGGTAAAACAGTTAAAAGAGGATACACACTTTGAATTTGTCGTGACTGGAACTCATGCAACGGCTTTAGCGAAGGAGATTATGAACGAATATCCCTTCATTGATTACTGCTTACTTGGCGAATACGAATTCACTTTAAAAGAGCTTGTAGAACGACTCAGCGGCAAAAGCAGCGCTGACTTGACTCAATTAAAGGGTTTGGTCTTCCGTCGCAATAGCGAAGTCGTATCAAATGGCAGACGCGATTTGATAACCAACATTGATGTTTTGCCTTTCCCAGATAGAGATGATTTTCCAATCTCTTATTACCACGACTTTGAAATAGCAGGAAAACCTTCCGCGCAAATAATAACTTCACGAGGTTGCCCCTCAGGATGTGTTTTCTGCGTCGAACGACAAGTGATGTATTCATCACCAATGCACCGTCAGAGAAATGCTCTAAGGGTTGTCGATGAGATGGTCCTCGTTAAGGATCAATACAAAGCTAAGCAAGTCTATTTTGACGACGAGACAATGACAATGAACAGAAACCATGTATTATCCATTTGCAATGAATTGATTTCAAGAAAAATTGATATTCCGTGGACCTGTATGGGAGACATTACGATGAGCTATGAAACGCTAGAAATGATGGCTACGGCAGGTTGTGTTGGAGTGAAGTTCGGTGTTGAAACAACGAATTTGAAGACTCTATCTGAAATTAACAAAAAATTCATGGATTTAAACAAAGTTGAAGAGTTTGTAAAGTGGTGCAAAAAGCTGGGCCTGTGGGCTCATGCTACATACATAATTGGGTTACCCGGCGATTCGAAAGAAGATCTAAAAAGAACCTTGGATTTCTCGATAAGACTCAATAGTGACAGCGCCCAATTCTCAATGGCAACGCCATTTCCAGGAACACCTTTTTTCAAGACGGCAAAAGAAAATGGGTGGCTAACTACCGATGATTGGACGATGTATGACGGAGCAAACAATTCTGTTATAAGCTATCCTTGGCTCACAAATCAGGAAATACAGCAACTTCACAGAAACGCTCTCAGAAAATACTATATACGGACTTCGCTGCGAACGGTCAAGAATCCAAAGAGAGTGCTGGAAATCGTTAAAGCCAAAGGATTTGGCTACGCTCTCAGAAAAGTCACTCAGGCGATATTCAACTAACCGCTGCAAACCACGTGCAAACTGTAAAACATAAAAGGACAAATCACGTAAATCAATAGATGCAACGATTGAGGAACGGTCTACCTAAAATGTCGGAGAGAAAAACGAAATGAGAGTTCTAGTCACTGGAGGCGCAGGTTTTATAGGGTCACACATTGCCGAGTTTTATGCAAAAAATGGCGACGATGTAACTGTTTTCGATAACTTATCAAGAGACAACCTGTTGGGAAAAGGCTACGGAAACATAAATTATAACTGGAATTATTTGGGTGGCTTCGAAAGAATAAAAAGAATAAAAGGAGACGTAACGAATTTCGAAGAAACTAAAAATGTAGCAAAGGACAATGATGTCATAATACATGTTGCCGCTCAAACTGCCGTAACAGCGTCCTTAACCGCTCCACAGACTGATTTCGCTACAAACGCATTGGGGACTTTCAACGTCTTAGAAGCAGCGAGAATTTCAGAAACAAATCCCGCGATTGTGTATACTTCAACAAACAAAGTTTATGGGGACAACATCAATCGTGCTAAAGTCGTTGAGGGCGCCAACCGATATGCTTTTGATGAGACATTTAAGTCCGGAGTTTCTGAAGATTTTTCCATAGACAGATGTGAACATACGCCCTACGGATGCTCCAAGTTGGCGGGAGATCTTTACGCTCAGGATTACTCAAAAACATATGGCCTCAAGACGGGCGTTTTTAGGATGAGCTGTATTTATGGAACCCGCCAATTTGGTGTCGAAGATCAAGGATGGGTGGCTTGGTTCACCATCGCAACTTTAACTGAAAAACCTATTACTCTCTATGGAGACGGAAAACAAGTGCGCGACATACTCTACGTGGAAGACTTAGTTCGCGCATTTGATTCCTTCATCCAACGCAACACTGCCCTTTCCGGCGAGGTTTTCAACATAGGGGGAGGCGCTGAAAACACAATCTCTCTCTTGGAGCTAATAGCACTCCTTGAACAATTAACGGGGAAAAGAAGCCCAATCAGTTACAGAGACTGGCGTCCCTCTGATCAAAAAGTCTACGTGTCTAACATATCAAAAGCTAGGCAGGCTTTAGAGTGGACTCCTAAGGTAAACCCTATGGAAGGTGTCAAAAAGCTAGTGAACTGGGTCTCCAAGAACAAGAGTCTTTTCAACTAATGGAGAGTTTGCATGAAAGCAAAAGGAATACACAAGGTTTTAGTTACTGGCGGAGTAGGTTTTGTTGGCTCACACACCACTGATCTTCTGATAAAAAAGGGCTACGAAGTAACAATACTAGACAATCTTGAGCCACAGGTTCATGGACCAGAACGCAACCCACCAGAGTACCTCAACAAAAACGCTATCTTCGTCTATGGCAACATACTAGACCATGATTTGCTGTCCAGATTGGTCTGTGGAGTAGACGCTATCATCCACTTAGCAGCTATGGTCGGCGTAGGGCAATCCATGTATCAAGTTAACCGATATGTGAAGGCTAACACGGAAGGCACTGCCAATTTGCTTGACATACTAATTAACCGCGAACATAGCGTCAAAAAACTGGTTGTGGCTTCTTCCATGAGCATATATGGAGAAGGAAAATATCATTGTGGAAAATGCTCTGCCTATTTCTTTCCACAACTTCGCACTGAAGAACTATTGAGGAAGAGACAGTGGGATCATTCTTGTCCCAACTGTGGCAATCCGTTAGACCCAGTGCCCACCGACGAGGAAAAACCCCTATTTTCAACTTCTATCTACGCCATGACTAAACGTCATCAAGAAGAAATGGTCCTGCTAATCGGAAAAACATACGGTATTGCATCAGTGGCAATGCGTTACTTCAATATATACGGATCTCGGCAGGCGCTTTCAAATCCATATACAGGCTGCGCTGCAATATTCACAAGTCGAATCTTGAACAACAAACCAGCATACGTTTTCGAAGATGGAAATCAAACCCGCGACTTCGTCCATGTTAAAGATATTGCAGGAGCAAATGTTGGTGCTATGGAACATAGTAACGCAAACTACCAAGCTATAAACGTCGGTTCAGGTATCCCTTTGTCAATTCGAAATTTGGCTGAAACCCTATCAAGACTTTATGACAAGCCAGATCTTCAACCTTATATTTCCAATGAGTATCGTAAAGGTGATATCAGGCATTGCTTCGCAGATATATCCAAGGCGAAAGATTTGCTTGACTACAAACCTTCAGTGAGCTTGCACGATGGTTTGGGCGAGTTGTCCAGTTGGGCCAAAACTCACAAATGGGGTGCAGTCGACTCTTTCAGTAACTGCTTAAAAGAACTTAAAGACAGAAAACTAGCATAGTAAGTTGCTTAACAATTAAGGGCTAACCTTTCATTCATCGGAATGGCATCTATCGGTTTTGATAACCATCTCATCTCTGTTTAGAAATGCGGCGGAAGGCAAAGAAAAGTCTTGAAGGGGCTTCCTGTGCAGTTAAGTAAGACTTTTCCGCTGAGGTATTTAAGAATGCGAAAAGTCGATGATGCCGTCGCAACGGTGCTTCCAACTCTCGAAGTAAGAATTCTGAGGTTGAGTGGAAGCCGGTTTGGCTTTCCTCATGGTGCTTGGATTCCGTTCCTCTTATATGGTTCATGCAAAAATTAATAACGTATCAGACTTCATAATCAAAATTCTGCCGTTGCTGAGTTTGAATCTGCGTTCGCTTTGGGCTAAATCTTTGCGTTTTCAACGCTTCTTTATGTATCCGTTCAGTTTATCCAACTTCTTTGGTCAAGTACGTGTGCTTCAATGTGTTATATCATAAAGTTTTGGTGTGCGGTGTAAGAAATAACCCGCTTGTCTAATGCTTATATATTCGTGCTTTGAGTATTTATTCAAACTCTTCTAGGGGTATCGAGTTGAGGAACATCAGAACGGCTGTTATATTGGTAGGGGGAGCTGGCTTGAGGATGCACCCATTTACTGAAGATATGCCCAAATGCATGATTCCAGTGCAGGGTAAGCCGCTTATTTACTGGATTGTTTCTTGGCTGAAATACAACGGGTTCAAACACATAGTCATGGGCGTCGCGTACCACAAAGAAGTCATCATAAAATACCTCAAAGAAAACCCGCAGGGCTTAAAGATTGACTTTAGCGAGCACACCGTCGAAGGCGAAACAGGCGAAGGCTTCCGCCTAGCCATTATCCGGTTTGTCAAAGACGAGGACTTCTTGGCTATGAACGGGGACGAAATCACCAACCTTGATTTGGAGCGGCTTGAGGAGATGCATTTGAAGAGCAAGCCCGTGGTTACCATAGCAGTCGCACCCATGCGCTCACCGTTCGGGGTCTTAGACCTTGAGGGTGACGACATCGTTGGGTTCAAGGAGAAGACGCTTCTCGAAAACATGCCCGTCAGTATAGGCGTATACATTTTCAACCGCAAAATTCTCAGCTACATCCCCGACACTGGCTCGATTGAGCGAGCAGTCTTTCCGATATTGGCGCAGAGGCGGCTCCTCAAAGCCTGTAGGCTCAAGCCTGATGAGTTGTGGTTAACTATTAATAGCATTAAGGATTTATCTGTAGCAGAAGCAGAGTTTGCGAAACTGCGGAGTACATAAGACATGACACGTGTGTTGGTTACTGGGATTATGGGTTTCATCGGCAGCCATTTGGCTCAAAGACTCGTTGATGAGGGTGTGGAAGTTTACGGGTTAGTTCGCCGTGTGGCTAACCGAAATATGGACGTAATCGGCAACTTGCTCAAGGACATAGCCCTGGTTTCGGGCGACGTGTCTGATTATGTTTCGACGCGGAACGCCGTTAAAACGGTGAATCCAGACGTAATTTTTCACTTGGCGGCGCTTTCACCTGTGCGTGATTCGTTTGAACGCCCGTTTGAGTATCAGCAGGCAAACTACATCGGTACCATGAACGTCGCGCACTCATTGCTGGAGCTTCAGGACCCACAGACAAGAAAGCTGATTGCCGCATCCACGGCTGAAGTTTATGGCATACAGACAAATGAGCCATTGAAGGAGACTTTGCCGCTGCACCCATCTAGCCCTTATGCGGTTAGCAAGGCTGCTGGCGATTTGTATTTGCAGATGATGTTTAACAGCTTCGGCTTAAAAGGTACCATAATGCGTCCGGCGAATTCGTATGGCAGGAAGCTCGACACCAGCTTCATGGTTGAGTATTTGGTCACGAAGATGTTGCGGGGCGAAAAAATCTACATCGGCTCCCCCGACTCCGTTAGGGATTACATGTACGTGGACGACCACGTGAACGGCTACGTTTTGGCTATGAAGAACCCAAAAGCCAATGGCCAAGTCTACAACGTCGGCACAACCCTTGGCGTAAGCAACAAAGAGCTCGCATTGATGATTGCCGAAAAGGTTGGTTTCGACAAGAGAAACATCGCCTTAGGCGCGTATCCGCCTAGCTATCCCTACCGGCCACTCATCTCTGACCAGCCATCGATAGTGCTGGACTCCGCGAAGATACGGAAAGAGTTGGGTTGGAAGCCGACCGTAACCATCGCGGAAGGCATCGACAAGGTCATTGCTTATTTTCGAAAAAGCAGCAAAAAATAGGTACAGCCTACACTTAATCTTACAGTTTACCTACTTGTTGAAAACCACATGATGGTTCTTTTTAGTCCTTCTTCAAAACTCACTTTTGGTTTCCACCCAACAAGCTTCTCTATTTTGTCTGCGTCTGGGCAACGTCTCTTCGGGTCATCCTTCGGCAACGGATGAAACGTTATCGAAGACTTGCATTTGGTTGCTCCTTTAATTTTCTTTGCAAGATCAAGAATCGCAACTTCATGGGCGTTTCCAATGTTGACAACTTCTCCCTAAGCTTCCTCACTGGCTGTCAGCAGCAACAACCCCGTCACCGTATCCGCTACGTAGCAGAACGACCTTGTCTGTTTGCCATCGCCATAAACCGTTATCGGCTCATTAGTTAACGCCTGCAATATGAAACGTGACATCGCCCTGCCATATAAGCCGTCTTCTCTTAAACGTGGACCATATGAATTGAAAATCTTGGGAACCTTCACGTCTGACCCATACTGCTTTACATACGCCATCAACAAGGCTTCCGCGAACCGTTTCCCCTCATCATAGCATGACCTAGGTCCTATGGGGTTGACTTTTCCCCAGTAACTCTCAGGCGTAGGCACAACCTCAGCGTCACCATAAACCTCAGAAGTCGAAGCAAACAACAACACCGCATCATTCTTCCTTGCAAACTCCGCCATATTCTCAGTACCCCGCGCGCTAGTCTGCAACGTCTCAATTGGACAAATCTTTTGCGCTTGAGCAGTTTTTTTGTTTATAGTGTGGTGTTTTTGTTGGTTATTTTTGCTATCGCATTGCTTTTTGGTATGTCCAAGCCAAACCGCGCAAAAGCTTTAACCACAAATTTCCCAGCCTCGGGTCACTTTAGTTCTCCACGGTTACGTCTCGGCAAATCAACACCCCTTCCCTGCAGAACATCAACCGCTAAATTACCCTTTTCCAATTCTGCCGTGAACTGCCTATTTTGGCAAAAAATATTTATTTGCCATTTATATTATTATTTGTCGGTGATTGAACTTGTCCGTTGAAGTTGGCAAATATGGCCGCATAGTCTTGCCCAAAAAGATTCGCCAAAAATACGGCATGCACGAAGGCATCCGACTCATCATAACAGAGTACATGGGGCGCATCTGCCTCGTGCCCGTGAAAATCCATGAGAAGCCAACCGAGGCGCTGTACGGCTCCGTGAAACCCCAAAAACCCATCGAAGAA
>CALMWK010000091.1 GCA_937873375.1 Candidatus Bathyarchaeota archaeon | reverse complement strand
TCCAAGAAGGCGAACGGATTGGGGGAAACACGCTGTTACCCAAAGACATGAGGTTTAAGCTCATGAAGAACATGCGCGACTTAGCCACGGCGAACGGCATGAAGTTTGGCGTCTGCCGAGAAAACCTGCCGCGGCTAAACACTGCGTCCTGCGACGGCTCATGGCTGTTAGATGCTTTGCAGAGGTGAAAACGCTGTGCCCACACAAAACAGAGTCGTGATGCTGGTGGATTTGGACTACTTTTTTGCCCAATGCGAAGAACTCCGCAACCCCACCATAAAAGACAAGCCCGTCGTGGTAGGCATGTACAGTGGACGCACCGAAGACAGCGGAGCCGTAAGCACCAGCAACTACATAGCCCGAAAATACGGCGTCAAATCCGGCATTCCACTGTTCTTGGCGAAAAAGCGGCTGGAGGGCGTTGACGCTGTTTTCTTGCCTGTGGACTACGATTATTACCAGCAAATCAGCGACAAAATCATGCAGATACTACGAGGATACGCTGATGTCTTCGAGCAGGTCGGCATAGACGAAGCCTACTTGGATGTCACACAGAAAGTGCATGGTAACTTTGAAGAAACACCTGATTTAGTTCAACAAATGAAAACAGCCGTCAAAAACCAAGTAGGCACCACTTTCTCTGTGGGTGTTGGACCAAACAAGCTCATTGCCAAAATCGCCTCCGACAAAAACAAGCCCGACGGCATCACCGTGGTTCGCCCAAAAGATGTTGAGGCGTTTTTGTCGCCTTTGCCTGTTGACCGCCTCTTAGGTGTGGGACGGAAAACCTCAGCTAAAATGGAGGAGCTGTGCATCAAAACCATTGGTGACTTGGCAGCCTACGACGTACAGCGGCTGGTGGAGCTTTTCGGCAAAACAATAGGCGTCTATTTCCACAACGCGGCAAACGGCATAGACAACGACCCCGTGCAGGAAGCAGGAGAAGCAGAATCCATCAGCAGAATCGCCACCCTCAAAGAGAACACACGCGACTTGGCAGTTATTCTGCAGAAAACCGACCAGTTAACCGACGAAATCCACAAAGAACTCACCCAGAAAAACCTGAGCTACAAGCAAGTCTCCATAATCGCCATCATGACCGACCTAACTTCTCGAAGTAGGTCGCAAACTCTGGAACAACCCGCCAAAGACGCGGAAACCATCAGAAAATATGTGCGGGAACTCTTCGAGAAATACCTTGGCGAGTCTGAGCTGGAAATCCGCAGGGTCGGCGTCAAAGTTGCCCAACTCAGCAAGGAAGAAAAACAACAACGGCAACTAACAAGCTTCTTCACAAGCTAAACGCGCTTTTAGGTCTGAACTCTTGGAAAATCTTTATTAGCGGGCGCCACTACTGCTTTTGTTCCTACATAAATTACAGGAGGAGAAAAACTTGGCACATGATTCAAAATCCGGACGTAACGTTCACCCAGAAGTGCCTCTCCAGCTAATTCCTGAACGAGTTGCCACTGCCAACAGTAGTAACTTCAAGAAAACCTCCAGAAAAAGAAGGAAGGAACAAGCAGAAGAGCCCCTTTATCTGAGAAGAATGTAGACACCGCAGTTTCCTTCCAATTTTCTGAAAACTCTTTTTCCCAAAAAGGCAGCTGGAAAGCTGTTTTTATACTTCAACAGTTATTTTTCACTGTAGCAATTTGAGGTTTGAGATTATGCAGTACACAGAAGCGAAAATGGGCAGAATCTTTGTTTTGAGGCTTCATGACGGCGACCACCTGCCAGATGTTCTTGAGGCTTTCGCAGAGCAGAAAAAAGTTTCAAGCGCGCTCTGTTTTCTGGTGGGAGGCATGAAAGACAAAGGGCGGGTTGTTGTCGGTCCCAAAAACGGCGACGTTTTACCAGTAGAGCCTATGGTTACGCTTCTTAACGGAGTCCACGAAGTCTGCGGTGTAGGCACAATTTTCCTGAATGAAGAGGGCAAACCGAAACTGCACATGCATGCAAGCTTTGGCAGAGGCGAAAAAGCAGTAACTGGATGCGTACGCAAAGGCATGGATGTTTGGCGTATAGGTGAAGTTGTTGTGTTGGAACTGGCTGGTGCCACAGCAGAACGTGTGGTAGATAAAGAAACTGGTTTTGAGCTTTTGGAAGTGCAGAGTTAGCCAAGGAAGGTTAGGGAGAAAATTCTCTTCGGCGGGTACGGACCGAATTCTTGACTTCCGTTGCCGACAAAGGATGAAAAGCTTCCTGTGTCCTGCATCATTATGTAAACGTCCCTGAAGGTCAATGTTGTGTTAAAGTAGGGTAAGCTGTCGCCGAAAGCTTCGGAGAACTCGTAAATGAGCACGTATTTGACGTTCCGTTGCCTGCACAGCCCTACTAACTCTGTTGCGTTAAAGTGAGGCGTGTAGGTGTCTACAGGTTCTGGGGGATACTGCCACACATAGTTGTCTTTGCCTTGAGCCTGCATATAGAACCGCACAATATCCTGACTAAACATGTCCTGCGGGCAAATTACAGCAACCGACTCGCCCTGACCAATATTGTTAGCCACGTAGTTAGACGCTTCTTGGATGGGTATCCGTATTTGGGTTCTTTGTGCCCAACTGTAAGATTGCTCAACACTAAACCCCACTCCCACCAAAGTAAACGCTATGAGGAAGACTGCTGGAATCAATGCGAAGCGTTTCTCTTTGGCGCTCAAATGCTTGTTTTTGAAGAGGCTTTTTCCTATGTCTAAGCCGTAGGTAAGGAAAGATGCGGCAGATATGGCTAGTACGGGGAAGAGCGGTACAACATAACGCCAATGCCTATTCGGGATGGCGGTGAAGAAAAGGTAGACGACAAAGAACCAGATGAGCAGGTATTTGTCAGGGGTTTTTCTTCTCCACGCAAACATGGCTAGACCACCCAGACCTAAAAGATACAGGAAAAGCGATACCGGATGGACGTTGAAGTAGGGCTCAGTTATCTCCAAAAAATAAAATATGGGAAATTGGAGCCAACCGGGAATTTCACTGTAAAAGTGAGGCAGCCGATTGACGCCTACACTGTTAAAGCCTAAGCTGTAGAGTGATTTATCAGGGTTACCGATGGTTGCGGCATACAACCACGCGTCTATCATGCCTGAAGCGTACAGTTGATAGGAAACCACAATCCACGGTACAACGACCGCGATGGTTGTTAAGAGCAAAAATGGGAACCGTGTGAGCTTCTTTTTCAAGTATCCTCTGCCCAAAACCACCAGCGCCGTCACCATGATGGCCAGCCCGATTACAACTTGATATTTTGTGAGGATGCCTATACCCAACGTTAACCCGCTTAAAATCAAAAACTTGTTTTTCTCGTTTTGAAGCCACGCAAAAAAGAACAGGGCAGACACTGTGAAAAAGAAAATCAGCATGGTTTCAATCATAGCCATGCGTGAAAGCCAAACAAACCCCGGCATCAAACCAAGAAAAACGCTGGCGAGTAGCGCGATTTTGGGCTCATACATTCGGTAGGTAAACTCGAAAACGGCGTACAGCGACAAAAGCGAGAAAACCACTGAAACCAGTCGACCGGCAAAAACTGTTATGCCGCCTATGCCAAAGAAACCTGCGGTGACCAAGTCAAACATGGGTGGGTAGAAAGCGTTAAAGGCAAAGTAACTGGAAAAGTCGCCTCGTAAAAGATACATGCCGCCTGTTAGGTGGGTAACTTCATCCCACATAATGGAATTGTAAGAAATATTTATGAGCAAAAGAGCTACGTAAGAGGCAACGAAAACCAAAAATGCTACTCGCCACTTGTTTAGTCCGCTTTTGAGCCATTCTGCCAGCGAATCCAGACGTAACACTCCTCAAGTAACAAGCTAACTGTGTGATTTCGGAGATTAATAATGACGAAAACGGCATATAAAAGCATCTAAAAACAAAGGATGCGGCTTTAACAGACGTTTGATGGCTACATTTTTTTCTTCACTAAAACCGAAAGGAGAGCCGCACCCAGTACCAAAACGATTAGTGCAACTCCGAATATAGAGAGCAGTGTTCTGAAGATAGGCTCTGAATGATAAACCATGTCTCGTGGGAGGTCACGTAATCCGAGCAAGTACACTGTGAGGAATAAGCCAACAAAAACTGCGCCTACGCCTTCAACAGCAAACAGGAATCCTTTGATTTGTCCATTAGTCAGGTTCATCCGAGATGCTCCTTGATTCTATATTATAGCGTATGTTTATAAGACTAGCCGCTTCTTCGGCGGTTGCTCTGGAAAAAAGTTAATCAGCAGTTACTAAAAAATCCCCGCTTTTTCCCCATATATAGTAAATGTAATATACTTATCAAACGAAAACTGTTAATAGGCTACGGAGAGAACCTGATGAACCAATCAAATTCACCCTTGAAAATCGGGCTACTTCTTGTTGCATTAGCATGGTTTTTCTTCACAGGTTACGAATTCCTAAAAGGCGCATTCAACATCTACAGGAACAGTTTTTGGATTTCGCTAACCGACACCGCAGGAACGATGGGGCTGGGTTTTAGAACCGTAGCCGCCCTCATCGCCGTATTCACCATACTGTTCTTTGTGTTCAAAAAAGACCTCTCAAAACCCGAACTATTCATGTCCATAAGATGGATTCTGCTCGGCGAGATAGTTTGTTTCTTGGCGCTGTTCCCAGTTGTAATCTGGGGTTTTGCAATTGTAGCTGGAGCCGACATATCTATGGCGGGCTTAGGCTACTTCATAGAAAGCACATTACCCGTCATGATTGAATCCATCGGAATTCCCATATTGCTTGTTAAACTGTTTTTTGAGTTGAACCCCAACAAACCAGCACGAGGTGCTATAAAATGGGGACTCATCGCAGGAACATTTTACCTCTTCGTGCACTGGGTAAACAACACGGGCAACTGGATAGGCGCAATCTCACGCAAAGGAATGGAATACGTTACCGCGTACCCCGACCACATCCTCAGCGTTGGATTAACCTCCATCGGGCTGCTGGCACTGGCGCTGTACGCTGCTTACTTCACTAAGAAATCCATAGGCGCAAACTCCATATCAGAACTGGACCTGCGCAAAATAGGCGCCATAATCACAGCTCTCGGCTTATACTTCCTAATACTCTACGTTACGTGGCTGTTTCTGGGTACCGACGCAAAATGGAGCACTTGGTACGCATGGTTCCTCGGACACAACATGGACCTCTGGTTAATGACACTGCCGCTTGTCGGCTTACCACTGCTTTTCAAAGGAAAACCTACCAAAAACACCTAAACTCAAACAAAACTCAGGTTAGCTCAACTGTGCCAGCTACGCGCAGCTTTCCGCCTTCCAAATACATCAGCACAGCTTTGTCGCCTGAGCGATAAACAAGCTCTTTTTCCAAAGCCAACGTCACCGTGGGTTTGCGCCAGTCGCCTTCGTCGCTGACGGCTTCGACTTTGCTGTTGAGGAACTGCATCCAATGCCCCACATGCAAAACCATACCCTCCTTTATCGGCGTCGCCCAGTACTTAACAAGAGACGCCTTGGTCTTCAAAACTTTAGAAGTCTTAACCGACGGGTCAGTTGTTAGTACCACTCCGCGGTCCAAGTCTTCCACGTCAACGTTTTTCATTGCAAGCCCAACCCTGTCGCCTTCAGTTGCGGAGTCAAAATCGTCGTCGTGCTTCTGGATAGACCTGATCTGCGCCGTTTTTGTCCCCGGCAGAACTCGCACAGCATCATGCTTCTTTACAGCACCATTTATTACCACGCCTAAGACGACAGCGCCGACGCCTTTCACGCTAAACGCATGGTCAACAGGAACACTGCCTACCTTTTGTGCTTCACCGTTTGTTTTTTGTTGTGCAACATCAGCTAAAAGTTTCTCCCGCAGAACCGTTGGGTTGTCTTCGATGAACTGGAAGTTTTCCAAGATTGTGCCTTTTATGAGGGGTTCAATTTTTTCTTTTGACAAATAGTTTCTCAGGATGAAGTAGCCACTGCTTATTCCAGCGCATTGAAGCATGACGAGGCTTTCGCCGAAGGTTGGGTTTAACTCGTCCACGACAACTATGGCTTCCTTGGCTACTGAGCAGGCATAAAATAGTGGCGCAAGCCTTTCGGGGTATCTGGTGGGTTCTATGAGGGTTACGGTGTCTTCTTCTTTTTTCAAGTCGTACAGGGTTATGTCTGTGGATGTGCCTTTTTTGCCGATGCCGCTTGCATAGCCGACTGGACCAAGAACTGCAACTACCAAGTTACCCATGCGTAGGTTCCTCGTGAATTACCGCACGATGAAGCGCGTAGCAGATAAGTTTTATGGAGATTTCGCTTCATATGCAACGTGTATAAACGACGCTGTCAGCTGTTCTTCCCATAAGAGAGGCAACCGCCATGAATGACAAACTAAACGCTTTCTTGGCTGCATACAGCCGCGAAGCCCGCGAAATCGCCCTGAGCCTGCGAACACTTGTCTTAGACGTTTTCCCTGACGCAATCGAGCAGATTGACCCAAAATCAGGCATAATCTCCTACGGCTTTGATCGAACCAACAGCGGTTTGGTTTGCGTTATTGCGCCTCACTTAAAACATGTTAACCTGATGTTCAGCAGAGGCACACAAATTTCTGACCCGTCTAAACTGCTTGATGGCACGGGCAAGTACGCACGGCATGTTAAAATCAGGTCAGAAGAAGAAACACAAAATCCTGCGTTGCGGGGGCTCCTTGAAAAAGCCACCAAGCTGGACTACAAACAGTAAGTTCCTTTTCTAGCTAAGAGAAGAATCTGCGAACGTAAACTCGCGTCTTCATGATGTAAGGTGTAAGGAGTATCGTCAGTATTGTGCCGATTGTGGAAAGCACTATTATGTCGCCGAAGACCCACCCAAAGAAAACAGTCGAGAATATCTCCATGGGGATGTCGCCGAATGCCAACATTGCACCTACCCCGAAGACTCCTGAAACCATACTGGCTATGAAAACGCCGACAACCAACCAAGTTATCCATGTTTTGCGGTCTTCGATTGCTGCCTGCACAATCAAAACTGTAATGCCAACAATGAAAGTGGCGATAAAGACTTCACTAAAAGCGTTAACCAGAGCAACAGCTGACACAACCACGTCTAATGCGAGAAGCGCTGTCAGCCCATAAGTTATATTTGGACGTTTTAGTTGGGTAGCAGGCTTGAGTTTAAGCGACCTGTAAATCATCAGTGGTACGAATCCTTCAAAGAAATCTGCCAGCGACCAAACAAGCACAAACTCCCAGGGCATCCCAAGGTAAAAGCCCATAAATACGCAACTGAGATACCCTGCGAAGCATCCCCAGACCCCAAACCAAAGCGCCACAGGCACATAAACTGCCGCTGCGATGTACAGTCCAGAGACGCCCGGAACGGGAGATGAGACTGGCGCGGCAACAACCGCCCAAATTGCTAGAACCGTGCATACTGCTGTTGTGATGGCGCAGACAAGTGGATGTCTCCACGTAATACCTCTGTTAAATCCCCTCGGTATGACTTCGCCCAAAGCCCATCAACTTCCAAGAGTTTGTAGGTAACACCATTCATATTTTGTGAACAAACATATACTTTCTGGATTAATGCTCCAGAGTAAGAAAGACCGATTCAGCAACAGACAGCATAAAAAGTAGTTCCCGTTGCAAAACAGCAAACCCAACCACCAGCAACAAGCTGCAACCAATTTGCAAAACAAAACCTAACAAACCACAAACCAAAAAGCCCGTGCCTTTGAAACTCTTATATACCGCAAAAACCATGCATAAGTTGAGTGTCATGGCTGAAGTTTGTACAACATGCGGGCTCCCAAAGGACTTATGCGTTTGTGGCGAGATTGAAAAAGAGCAACAACGTATTCGCATAAGACTCGAAACAAGAAAATTCGGCAGACCCACAACAATTGTTGACGGCATCGACGACAAAAATTCTAACCTGCAGGACATTGCGCATAAACTAAAAGCTTATTGTGCTTGCGGCGGAACATCCAAAAACGGCCAGATTATGCTGCAAGGCGACCACCGCGACCGAATCCGCGAATTCCTAATCAAAATAGGCTACCCAGCAGAAAACATACAACGCCAATAAACCGCAAAACAAAGGCAAAGCCCCAGATGAAAATAGTAGAGAATGTCCGCGACGTATTCAAAGCGCTAACACACCACAAACCCTCGCAGATTTTTTGCCCAAAATGTGCCAACCCCAAACTCCATCTTTATAGTGGCCTAGATTTATGGTTGACCCCACAAAAATACGTCTGCGATAAATGCGGCTACGTAGGCCCAATTTTCATGGAACTAGAAAAAGAAGAAAACAAAAAAGAAAACTAACCCGTTTAATCGGGCAACTCAAGATTCAGCTGCTTTTTTAGAGTCTTGTAACGGTTTCGAACAGTAACTTCTGTAACACCAGCTGCCTCAGCAATGTCCTTCTGCGTCTTCTTTTCGTTATTCTGCAGACAAGCAATGTACAGCGCAGCAGCAGCTAATCCCATAGGGTCTTTACCCGCAGCAGCACGCCTCTTTCGCGCATCTCTAAGAATCGCAATGGCTGCACCTTGAGTTTTGCCTGAAATGCCCGTTTTTTCCGCAATCTTCGAAACATACGTCAACGGATCAGCAATTGGCATGTGTACGTCAAGCTCACGCAACAATAGCCTATAGCAACGCGCAACATCTTTCTTGTCAACAAGACTTGCCTCCGCAATCTCTCGCAGAGTCCTTGGCGTTCCGCTTCCACGACACGCCGCATAAAGCGCCGCCGCAGCAATGGCTGCGATTGACCTGCCGCGAACTAAGCCTTTGTCGAGTGCTTTGCGGTAAATAACAGCCGCTTTCTCTTTGATTGGTGCTGGGATGTAAACTTTGTCCGAAAGCCTATCCAACTCTGCCATGGCCTGCGCAAGGTTTCTGTCAATGGAAGAGTGAACACGTGAACGGATCTGCCACTTCCTCAGCCTCCACATTTGTAACCTAGTGGCGAGGGGCAATTTTCTTCCAAAGGCATCCCGGTCAACTTGACTGATGGCTGTTGACAAACCTTTATCGTGAACAGAATAAGAAGTTGGAACACCAACTCGGCTTCTTGACGCTTTCTCTTCTTGGGTGAAAGCACGCCACTCTGGTCCTTTATCCAACATTTGCTCATACAGAACCAGACCACAGTCGCCGCAAACGGTTTCGCCAGTGTCGTAATCGTGAACAAGGTTTTGGCTGCCGCATTCGGGGCATTTATCAACCAAACGTTGATGAGTCTTAGGGGCTTCTTTTTTACTCATTTTGTCGACTCCATTCCACACACGCAGAGCCGTCACCATTTTTCATATTGGGCTGAGAAAACAGTACATCTGGCCCGCGCATTCTTAGCAGAGGAGAGGAACTTGCATAAAAGCTTTGTGGTCCCGACAGCAAGATTCGGTGGGTAACTTAACTGTACTTATTCTCAATCATCCTTAAAAACCTTCTTTATGGGCGATTTTTTGTCTTCAAAGGTCTCGTTGCTTGCAAGAATGCTTATTAGGAAAAAACGGCATCCTTAGAACTCTGATGTCTTCAGTGAGGCAGATGAAGAGCCCGTTGGTGTAGTGGTCAAGCATAGTGGCCTTTGGAGCCATTGACGAGAGTTCGAATCTCTCACGGGCTACCACTATGGTTTGTGAGTTTTTGTTGTTTTTGGTGTGTATGTTCTGTGCTGTGGAGACTGTAGCTCTTATTTAGTGTGTTTTTGGTAGGGTGGCTATGGTTTTGGTCTATTTCTCAATGCAAAAGCCGTTTGGATGCGAAAGGTTAATGTGGGTAAATGTTGTGGTAAGTCTCTGTTTGCCGGCCAGAGGGCGCGGGTTCCACCTGATCCCATTCCGAACTCAGAAGTTAAACCGTGTTCCGTTCCCCGCTGTATTGTGGTCTTCGGCCACGAGAAACCGGGAAAGCTGGCAACACTTCTTAACTTTCTTTTTGTTGGCTGTTTTGGGTTGTTGGAAAGGTTTAATTCAGTTTATCTTCAGAATGTAGCTTATGAAGGGTTTTCTGGCGTATCAGACCGAAGAAAACATGAGCTTGTTTACGGACCTCTACGAGTTAACCATGTGCGCTAGCTATTTTGATAACAAAAAGTTTGAACCCGCCACCTTTGACCTGTTCATTCGACGGCTACCCCCCGAACGTAGCTACTTTTTGTTTGCTGGACTTGAGCAGGTGCTGCTTTTCTTGGAGAAGATGCGGTTCACAGACGAACACATCGAATACCTCGGCAAACAGGGATTTGAGGAGCCCTTCCTTGAGTACCTAAAAAACTTCAAGTTCACAGGCGACGTGTGCGCTGTTCCCGAAGGCACCGTGGCGTTCCCCTGCGAACCCCTCATCCGCGTAACCGCCCCAATAATCGAAGCCCAACTGGTTGAAACCTTCCTGCTCAACACAGTCAACTTGCAGACTATGATAGCCACCAAAGCCTCCAGAGTAGTGCAAGCCGCCAAAGGCAAAGCGGTCGTGGAATTCGGTTTGCGAAGAGAACCAGGCATCGACGCAGGCATGAAAGTCGCACGGAGCTGCCACATCGCAGGATGCTCAGGCACCTCAAACGTCCTTGCAGGCATGACGTATGATATTCCAGTGTTTGGCACCATGGCGCACTCGTTTGTTATGTCTTTCGAAAAAGAAATCGACGCCTTCCGTGCCTTCGCCAAGACTTTTCCCAACAAGTCCACATTGCTGATTGACACTTACGATGACATGGCAGGCGCAGAAAAAGCCGCCGTAATTGCCAAGGAGCTGGAAGAGAAAGGCTGCAGACTTGGCGGTGTACGCTTGGACAGTGGAGATTTGGCGGAGACAAGCAAAAAAGTCCGCGCCCTACTGGACGCGAAGGGCTTGGGGTACGTGAAGATTTTTGCCAGCGGCGACCTAGACGAATACAAGATAACTGAACTGATAACTAAAGACGCCAAAATTGATGCTTTCGGCGTGGGAACAAAAATGGGTACCTCCGCAGACCACCCCTACACCGACGTAATCTACAAGCTATCCGAAACCCAAAACGGCGAAGGCGAGTTTTCACCCATAATGAAGTTGAGCGAAGGCAAAATCACCCTTCCAGCGAGAAAACAAGTCTATCGCCTCAAAGACAGCAAAGGCAACTACACAAAAGACCTAATCACGTTGGCTGACGAGGAAGCTGAAGGTGAACCGTTGCTGGTTAAAGTTATGGAAAACGGCAAAATCACCAAAAAACTCCCAGCGTTAAGCGAGATAAGAGCCACAGCCGCAGAGAACCTATCCAAACTACCCGAACAATACAAGAAATTGACAAACGCGCCAACTTACCCCGTAGAGCTAAGCCAAGCCTTGAAAGACCTGATAAAAGAACTAAAACTAAAGATAAGAAACACTGAAGTCACAAGCCAAAATTAGCCTTCCAGACCAACAGCAGGCAAAAATCCCAGAACGGATATGGCAAACACTTAAAAGCCTTCTTGAAAAAGGGTAATTGCTTGGAAGAGCGAATGTTATGCAGAATTGTCCAGCTATAGTTGCTGTCGGTCGAACTAAATTTGGAGAGCATTATGGCAAAGAGCCAGCAAAACTAATCGAAGAAGCTTGGCTTGCCGCCTCCAGAGACTGCGGCATAGAACGCAAAGACCTGCAAGCATGCTACATATCCGATTATTTTCTCCCAATCACAAACAAA
This sequence comes from Candidatus Bathyarchaeota archaeon, assembly GCA_937873375.1. Lineage (GTDB taxonomy): Archaea > Thermoproteota > Bathyarchaeia > Bathyarchaeales > Bathycorpusculaceae > JADGNF01. Next base: position 646 of record CALMWK010000091.1, on the reverse strand, counting down.
CTAGGCATAGAGGAAGGCTTTCTCTCAGAACTCACCGAACTCCACGTTCCCATGGAAGTCACTCGCTCCTTCAGCGCGGCACTCAAAACAGCCTACCACGCCATACAAGCAGGCATATACGACACCGTCCTAGTCGGCGGCATAGAAAAAATGACTGACCGATGGGACAAAATCCGCGACGACCTGATGCTGCTCGAAGACCCATGGAGCTACTACGCAGGCGGCACCCCAGAATCAAACCATGAACTCATGCTCAGAGCATACATCAAAAAACACGGCGTAAGCGGAGAAAACCTTGACAAACTCAACGTAGCCCTAGCGCAGGTTGCAGTTAAAAACCACGCCAACGCCACAAAAAACCCCTACGCCCAATACCAAAGAAAAATCACCACCGACCAAGTCCTAAACGCACGCAAAACAGCACGAAAAACGTTGGGGCTGTTCGATTTTGCCCCCGTATCCGATGGCGCCTCAGCCCTCATACTTACAAGCGCAGAAAAAGCCAAAAAAACAACCGAAAAACCCGTCTGCGTCCTAGGCGCAACCTCAGCCACAGATTACCTCAACTACTCGGCTAGGGACGACCTGACACATTTCGTGGCAACAAAAATTGCCATGGAAAAAGCCCTCAACATGTCCTGCGTAA
>CALMWK010000090.1 GCA_937873375.1 Candidatus Bathyarchaeota archaeon | reverse complement strand
CGGTTACTTTCGTTACTGATTTGAGATTCACAAACGCTTTATTAAAAAACACACATTCAAAGTGTGAGCGTACAGGTAATGCGAAGGTCCAAACTTGGATTCTACGAAGACATCCTCACAAAGCTAGTTACCAAACCCTTAACCATAGATGCCTTAGCCTACAAATGCAAAATGAACTGCTTAGTCCTCAACCAACGTCTGGACTTTTTGCTTAAAAACGGATTGATAGACGAAAAAATCAACAAAAGCAAACGGTATTATGGATTAACCCGAAGAGGCACAGCCATCTGCAAAACCCTACGCATCGCCAAACGCCTAGAAAAACTGCAAACCACCACAAACCAACCTATACAAGCGTTTCCACTCTTGCCAGCGCACGACGAAGGAAAAACCACGCGTATGCGCTAAACCAAAACAGTTAAACAAAACGCCACACGGTTCTCCTTAGATAACCATGGCGCAACCCTCCGCAGACCAAGTTTGGAACGCAACCGAAACAGAACTTCTAAACTTACTCAATTCAGATAAGTTCATTCTGGAAAAGAGAAGAATCAATTTTTACGCGCCAAGCTTCATGTACTACAAAACAAGCCACTACCGCTCCAAACCAACCGAGTTCCCCACAGTCTCCATAACAGGTAAAGGGTGCACACTAAACTGCAAACATTGCGAAGGAAAAGTCCTCGAAACCATGCATCCAGCAAACACTCCGCAAAAACTCATCGAACTCTGCACGGAACTCAAGCAAAAAGGAGCGTTAGGCTGCCTCATAAGTGGCGGATGCTCACCTGATGGTTCAGTGCCGCTGGAACAGTTCATACCTGCCATAGCACAGATAAAACGAGACTTAGGCTTGACCGTTCTGGTCCACACAGGCATAATCAAATCGGAAACGGCACAGCAGCTTAAAGACGCTGGAGTTGACGCCGCTTTAATCGACATCATCGGCTCCGACCAAACAATACACGAAGTCTACAACCTCCAAACCACAGTGGAAAACTACGCCGAATCCCTACAAGCCTTGCAAGACGCAAAAATCGATTTTGTACCCCACGTTATTGTTGGGCTACACCACGGCAAATTAAAAGGCGAATTAGCCGCCCTCACCATGATAGCCAAACACAAGCCATCCGCTGTAGCAATAATCTCATTCATGCCCATCCACGGCACAACCATGGCAAAAACAACGCCACCAACACCAATTGAAATCGCCAAAGTCACAGCAACCGCACGCACAATGTTCCCCCAAACACCCGTAGTTCTGGGTTGTATGCGACCAAAAGGCAAACACCGCGCCCAAACCGATGTGCTCGTACTGAAAGCAGGAGTTGACGCCATCGCGTTCCCCAGCGAAGAAGCCATAAAATACGCCGAACAGCAAGGCTACGACATCCGCTTTTCGTCGTACTGTTGCAGTCAAATCTACAAAGACCTCAAAACCTAAAAAAGGTTGGAAGACAGCTCGAAGTGCCTTTGGCTAAGAGGTTTTCACGAACTGTTACGCCGTTTTTGCCCGTGACGCTTCCTTTAGCATTTTAACGCTTAATATTGCCGTCCACAGTGCCCCTGCAAAACCCGACACGAACTCGGGAATAGCCACGTTAGGAACGTAGCTGATAGTATACTGTAGCATCCATGGCGTCGCAGCGGCCAAACCTATTGCCAACGTGAACAAACTTATTCGTCGTTGACCTGCAAGCCAGAACGACCCAACAAGAATCAGCAAAGATATAGGCATAGACACGAAAAACGCCACAGAAACATAGAAGTGAATTGGATTGAAACTCTCATTGAAAATACCGATGCACACCAGCGACACGCAAGCTAAACATAAAAAGAACGCACCTGCCTTGCCCACCACACTTTTGCCAGCCAACTGAAATAACCCAACGGCGAAAACCAAAAACAAAAGTCCACTTATGACCAAGCCAGCGTTGAAAATTGGCGCAGTTACGCCTGCTTGCACCCCTAAATCACTTAACGCATTGGTCACCCAGTTGAAAGGCGCATAAGAAGCAATCGCAGAAAGGATACATATGAACGCCACGATTGGCGCTGCTAAACCGCAGATTCCAGCAACTTTAACCATACGGCTCACTTTTGAAACCTCAGAAACAATTCTTGCCCCCTTGACGCTTAAGAGCTTTATGCGTCCAGTGGAACAAACCGCCTAAGACCCTGCAACGCGCGAGCTTTCTCTTTGTCGCCGACTTTCGTAGCTTGTACTGTCTCTTTGAGTATCTGGATGGACTCATCCATGGCTTTACGGTTCACAGGGTAGGGAACGCCGTCTTTGCCGCCATACGCAAAACTGTACTTCACGGGGTCATTCCAACTGGGCTTCTCACCATAAACCAACTCAGCGATAAGCGCCAAGCCACGCACAGTTGCGGGTCCAACACCTTTGATGCTTAGGAGTTCTTCATAGTTGTTGGGTTGCGTTTCGTATGCTTCGCCGAGGGCTTTCCAGTTGATGTTTCTGGGCATGTTCAAAATGGCGACTTTCTGCGCGTTACCCGTGGTTGGGAGCCAGTTCTGCAGCGACTTCTGGTTTGGCTGCGGTGGAGGCGTAACTGTTTGAGCGAGATTCATGAGTTTCTTGGTTGGTTCCTTGGCTAAATCAACGGATGTTTTACGGCAGGCTTCGCTTGATTGAGCCGTCATATTCAATGCAAGTGGGCGTTTGGTGTCGCCGACTATTGCGTTGTGTGGTTCCACAATGAAGTTTTTTGTTGTATCCGACATCCAATGGTAACGCCTTGCCGTGCGGTCTGCTGCGCTCATGCCCTGCTGGATAACTGCCCATTTAGCGTCTTCTGTTATGAAAAACGCGTGGTGATACAGTTGATATCCTGCTTGGATAGCGGAGTTATCGACTTTAGCCGTGATTTTGCTTGTGTAGGTTAGGCGTTGGATTTGGTTTTCTGAGAAGCCAAATTTATCCGCGGTTTCCATGATGTCGCTGGGTGTTTTACGCGAAGTTTTGCCCTTACCACCACAAACAACCACACCATGCTCTTGCGCGGAAAGCGCAGTTTTAAGCACACCCGTGACCACGGTGGTTACGCCTGAACTGTGCCAATCGTAGCCCAAAACGCATCCGAACGCTTGAAACCAGTACGGATCACTTAACCGCGCCAGAAACGTGCCCGTGCCATGCTCGTCTATCATGATAGCTGAAATTTCCTTGGCGAGCTTACGCATTCTACCCGTTAACCAAGAAGGTGCTTTGCCGCCGTGCAGGGGCAAGCTGGCGAAGCCTGTTCTTTGCATGCGTCTTCGGTCTGTTTCAATGTTGCTGGGTTTATTTCTGTTGTTGCGCCGCGGCTGTCATCGTTCCGGCTGGCGCAATTGTGTTTTTGCCAAGAAAACGTAGACACTTCAAGAGTGAATTTTGAGAATTTAGGGTTGTAGCGGGGTAGGCCTCAGTGCGGAACACATGTATAGTGGAATGGAAGGCCATTCACAACATCGCCGCTCAGGGCCTAACCCATTAAATTACGTGAGTTTGAACAAAAATTAAAACGTTGCGCATTTGTGATACAGATTTCAGGTAGTTTTTTCTGAAAACACTACATGCGCAGTGAATTATTTTCCTGACTTTCACGGTTTAAAGTTTGTTTTCTAAACATCACCCAAACAAAAGAAAAGAATGGGCTGTTGTTATTTTGTTTTTTTCTTAACAACAACTACTGATATTGCTGCTACTGCGCAAACTACCGCTATTATTATGATGTAGAGGTATTCGGTTGGGGTGTTTGCGTTGGATGTTGCTTCTGGCTCTGGGCTGGTTGATTGTGAAGGCGAAGGAGACTGGCTCTGCACAGGTATGGGTGATGTGCTTGTGCTGGGTTGGGGTGATTCGGACGGTAAGGGTGAAGGCGTTGGTGACGCAGAAGGCAAAGGCGTTAGGGTTGCTGTGGCTGATGGCGTAGGCGTATTGGTTGGTGTTGCTGAAGGTGTTGGTGCGGCTGGTGTAGGGTTGGTTTCGGCTACGGTCCACGTTGAGAAGTGGGTTGTGTCGCACGCCAAGTAGCCATTTTGGTCCATGTAGCTTTCCACGGATACCCAGCTAAGACTTGTTCGGTTCCAGTACATCCATGTGAGTCTGGAAGCGTTGATTACTCGGTTAAGTTCTTGATTAAGTTCAGTTGCGTTTATGTGCAGCCTTATCTGAGCCTGCAGTGCCACTGTGGCGTTTGGCTCTATGCCCAAGTAGAAGTTAAGGGTACGCTCCATAACCTGTTCACCTGCAGACGGAGAACCATTCATGTTCATGGTGAGGGACAGGTTTTGGTTTGGCTCTACGGAAAGAGACAGTATTCTTGGCTTGACTGAGCTGTCCACAGTTATGTTCAGTTCGCAGTTGCGGGTGCTGTTAAACATTAAAGTGACGTTTCGGTAAGCGAAAACATGCGTCAACCTTGAAGTAACCTGCTCCATGTCATGCGAAGGCGTCATGTTTGTCATGTCAAACTGCTGAGCATCAGCTGACATGCCGGGAGCATTAACACGACCCGACGGCGCTTGGTCGCCAATGCGAGCAAAACAAAAAGGCACAAAACACAATACGATAAGCGATATGGAAATCAACGCAAAGATTTTCTTATTGTTCCCGTTGTGCATGTAGATTTTCTCCAAGATTCAGAAAGTCTATTAAGATTCACGATAGTCTGGAGTGGATATAAACTTTATTCCGACCCAGCACCATCAACACAATCAAGCACATATTCGCTGAAAACTCAGTTGAGCCGTAGGTAGGCAGACTATTTTTTCTGCAGAATCTCTATGCGGTTTCTTAATGTTTTGAAGTCTTCTTGAAATCGTTTTCTCATTTTCGTGAACCGCATCGCCGCCGAAGGATGAACCGTTTCAAGGTACTCTACGCCCTCCACTCGTGGGGCTTGCCACGCCACCGCACCCATCAAAACCACAATCTTTGGCTTAACCAACTTTACTTGCTCAACCAAGTAGGGCACACAAGCCGCCACCTCATCTGGTGATGGTTTGCGGTTCTGCGGCGTCAGGTGCTTAACGGTGTTGGTTATGAATACTTTTTCGCGGGCTATACTGTTTTCCGCCAGCACCTTGTTGAGGAATTTTCCTGCTCTGCCTATGAAGGGTCTGCCAGTTTTGTCTTCTTCAGCACCGGGGTTCTGCCCAACAAGCATTATTTCGGCGTTTGCTGGTCCTTCTCCTACTACTGCGTTGTTGGCGTTTTGCCAAAGGCTGCATTTTCGGCAATTTTTTATCTGCTGGTTCAAATCCTCAAGGGGCACTTTGGTTTCACCTTGTTGTTGGGTAATGACAGGGCACACAGGTTTAAAACATCTTCTTCTTAACTTACTAAAACCAGTGCCTGCTTGCTCTTTTTAGCCTTTTAAAGGATAAAAGATGTTAGGAAGCATTTTATACTGTAAACCACCTCCAATAGATGTTAGGACAGGTGTTTGTTAATGGGTTGTCACGGCGGTTTTTCTCTGGACGAGTCTGTAAGGCGAACATGGTACAATCCTGAAGCCATTCTGAAACAGGCAGGCGTAAGCAAAAGCGCAGTGTTCATGGATTTAGGCTGTGGAGATGGCTTCTTTACCCTCTTAGCCGCAAGTATAGTGGGCGAAAAAGGAAAAGTCTACGCCGTAGACTCAGACGCATCCGCAATTGACAAAGTGAAACGAAAAGCTGAGGAACGTAACCTCAAGAATGTCCACGCTGAGGTGGGCGCTGGAGAAGACACTGTTTTCTGTAGCCACTGCGCGGATTTCGTGTTTTTTAGCATGGTGCTCCACGACTTCAAAGACCCCACAAAAGTGCTCCGCAACGCCAAAAAAATGCTCAAACCCTCAGGTGTGCTGGTGAATTTGGACTGGAAAAAGCTTCAGATGCCGTTTGGTCCGCCCTTTCAAATAAGGTTCAGCGAGCAACAAGCTTCAGAGCTCATTACGCAGGCGGGTTTAACTGTGACAACCGTGAAAGACACGGGACCTCACCATTACGTGATACACGCAAAACCCTAATTCCTCAACTTTGTTCTGCCATGGCATAAAGTTCTAAAAGTTCCCGTTTGAACTTGGCAGCTTGCTCAATGTAAGCCGAGTGTCCAGCACCCTCGTACAGGGACATTTTAGCGCAGAGAATCTTACCCGTTAAGGTCCGCATGTCCTCGCCTGAAACAATTTTGTCCTCGGAGCCCCAGATGATACGCACTGGAAACTCGAACTTGCTGTACGCTTTGAGGAGTTTTTCTTCGATTGCGCGAGCTGGGGCAACCAACAGCAAGCCTTTTACTGGAAACTGGGTTGCGTAGTTCAGTGCAATGTTTCCGCCTAAGCTGGCTCCGACGAGAAGGGGCGTTTCTGAGCCGAAGACATTTTGGAACGCTTCATGTGCAACAGCAACGTTGATTTGTGCGTCGTGGGTTTTGGGTTGGCACTCGCTCTTCTGCCCGTAAGGCATATCCAACGCTAAAAAAGGCACATGTTTTTCCATCAGCAACTCGGTTACGCCAATTCGCTGCCAAATATCTTTTGTGTATGAGTAACCGTGCAGAAACACAACTGGAACGCCTGCAGTGTGGTGAATTATGGCTTTGCACTTATGACCTGCTGCATTCAAGGTTCTTTCCGACAAAGGCATCTCCAGACTTTTAAGAAAAATTGCTATTGTTTTGCAGGTAATCCTCTAAAGCTCACTGGGATAATACGCCTACGAGTTTCACCTTGTCTATGTTTTCGGGCCCGTGGGGGGCAAGGTCAAGTTCTTCGGTGAGGTCTTTGCCTGCTTGGTGCGCGCCCAAGTGGTCTCCACCCATCCAAAATGCGCTATCTGAAACGTCGTAGACTTTGCCTTTGTAAGCTAAGTATGCGGGTTTTCCGTCTTTTCCGTCATATTTGGCTAGTTCTTCAAGGGTAAATTTTTTTTCTTCTCCCAAAAACGTCACCTATAATACCTCATAAATTGGAGACTGGAAGGTTTAAACATTTAGGGCTCTCAACAGCGGATTTATTGGGCGAAAGTGTAACTGTTTTCATCACAACATCGTTGCCCCAAATTCTTCTCATATTACTCGCAGGGTACCGACACGCCATATGCTGAGTTTTGCTGAAAAAGAAGATATACTGGAACACGGATACTGCTCAGTGAGGAAACGCTATGACTTACTGCGAAAAATGTGGAAATACGCTCCCAGAAAATGCACTATACTGTCCAAAGTGTGGAGCCCAAGTTGCAGCACAGCAAACTCCTTCGGCACCAGCGGAACCTGTTGGAGTTGCGTCTGGGTTGAAGCTGGCGTTTTGGGGTGAACGTTTCCTCGCATGGCTAATAGACATAGTTATTCTTGGGGTACTGGTGGCTATCTTGAACGTGGTTACGTGGTTCACAACGATGCCGTTTACTTTTTGGTCCAGTTGGCACAGTTGGATGCCGTTCTTTAACTTCAGCCTCAGCGGAATTATCTATTTTCTGTACTGGATGCTTATGGATGGCGCTTACGGGCAATCATTGGGAAAGATGATTATGCACTTAAGAATCACGCGGCTGGACGGCAAACCAGTGACCATGGGGCAGGCAACTGTGGAAAGTTTGGGAAAAGCGTTCCTGCTTCCACTTGACTTCTTGATAGGGCTGTTTCTTTACCCAAAAAGAAGACAGCGGGTATTCAATTTCCTCTCAGAAACAGTGGTTATACGCGAACGCTAATGCCGCCATTAAACTGAAAGCGGCAATGTGCGTTCGGAGTTTTACAAGCAGTTAGATAGTTTCAAAAGTTAGTTATAATTGGGTTTTAGTTGTTTTTCTCAGGTTTTGGTTTTATTGGAAGAGTCACCGTAAACAGCGACCCTTTGCCAAGCGTACTTTGTACGGTTATTGTGCCTCCGTGAGATTCGATAAAACGTTTGCAGACCGGCAAACCAAAACCCATGCCTTTCGCTTTAGTCGTAAAGAGCGGGGTCCAAAGCTTACTTAACGTCTCTGGGGTCATCCCTGTGCCCGTGTCTTCAAAACTGAAAACCATGCTCCTGTTTGTTTTGTGGCTTTTTACGGTGAGTGTACCGCCGTCTGGCATTGAGTCAAACGCGTTTTTGATTATGTTTACGAAAACTCTTTCGATTCTTTCGTTGTCAATGGTCAACATTGAATGAGTGTTGTTTTGGTTTACAATTTCGATGTTGTTGGGGACTTTAATATTTC
>CALMWK010000089.1 GCA_937873375.1 Candidatus Bathyarchaeota archaeon | reverse complement strand
GGGAAAAACTACCAAATCAACATCTTATGTGTGGAAATCGGCTCCAAACCTAAAGAAAAATAAACCTTTTTCTTTTCTTGCACTTCAAAGTGCATGTTTAGCTTTTTCTAAAAGTCCTAAAAAGAGAAGGGTTTAGGGGATAAGTTCAGCTTTAATTATCGTGACGTCCAGCACTGGTCTATCGTTCGCGCCTGTCGCCACTCGGGATATTGCATCCACCACAGACATTCCAGCTGTGACCGTACCAAAGACAGGGTGAACCGTGTCAAGGTAGTTGTTGTTGACGACGTTGATAAAGAACTGGCTGCTTCCCGTGTTAGGACCCGCATTCGCCATAGCCACCGTGCCTCTGTTGTTCTGGTTAACACTTGTGAACTCGTCAGGTATGTTGGGTATTGATGGGTCACCGTAACCTGTGCCTGTTGGGTCTCCCCCCTGAATCATAAAGTTGACCTTGACCCGATGGAAGATGGTTCCGTCGTAAATGCCCTGCTGGACTAAGTTCTTAAAGTTCCCCGTAGTAATCGGCATGTCATCTCGCAGCTGAATCGTGATGTTACCCAAACTCGTCACAAGCAAAACTTTGTTGTAGTCTGAAACGTTTTGACTTGTGGGAGATGCGCTTGGAGATGTACTAGCTGAAGGACTCAGCGACGGAAACGCATCAGCACTTGATGACGGAGAAGGACTCGCGGAAGGATTCACGCCTGAACTGTTCTGACCGAACATAATGAACGCCGCAATTACTATCACTATAGCGGCAAAAATACCTATTGCAGCCAGCTTCTGTTTCTGACTTTTGGATTTAACATTTGAGGGCTTAACCCTGTGGGCTTTGGGACTCATGCCCAAAAATATTGGAGCTTTTTTATTTAAACATTGACTCACCAAGGAAGGTTCTAACAGTTTTCCGTTGGGAGCTACTTGAGCCAGTTTGCCAAGAGAACCATGTTAGTGTTCCCCGTCTTCTCCAAAGTCACAACACCGCGCTCAGCCAACCGCGCCACAACCCGATGCGTCTGAAGCCTGCTAAGCCCAGCTTCGCTGCGGATGTACTTCTGCAAGTACTTACCGTCGTGAGCCGTCAAAACTTCGACAACCTTGCGTTCATCCGCATTCAAAGTCTTCACAACAGACTCATAAGCCGAAACAGAATTACCCGATGACTGCTCCATGCTCTTCAGAAAAGGTTGAGCACCAGCACGTGAAGTTCTGATTTCGGGAAACGCGAAGAAGTAAAGCAAGCCGCCAACGCTAACCACAGCTACACCCACCAGAACCACAAACGTCACACCCAAGTAGGGCGCAGCAGCGTTTTGCGCCTGAACCTGAGCACCGTTGCCTCCGCCCATCACGCCTCCCATCATCTGTCCCATCCAATTAGACGGATACTGAGACGAAGACGCCGACAGAACATAGTAGCCAGCGACAACTACCGCTACCAAAGAAACCAATGAAACCACAGTGAGAATTAAGAATAAACTGATTCTACGCATACACTATTCTCTAAATAACGCTGTTATTCCGCGGATTTA
>CALMWK010000088.1 GCA_937873375.1 Candidatus Bathyarchaeota archaeon | reverse complement strand
TGGCATATAACCCTCAACTTACCACGGATTCTTTTTTAGCTTCAGTCTATACGCCACAAAATTAGTGAACAGATGAACCGGCGGCGTAATCACAAGAACCGTTACGGCTAATTCTAAACTCACCATCGCCAAAGGCAAAGAAAACACTAAAGCACCAACAACAAAGTCTATTTGGTCAACTATCGGAAGCAAACCCCCAGGTTTAATGCCAATGCGCCTTTTCAGAAAAGCCCCAGTTAAGTCACCCAACAACGCACCCAACGGCGAAAGCACACTAAACAACCAAGGATAACCAAAAAGCAAACACTCCACTACTCCAACACCTGCACCTATAGCAAGCCCGAAAAAGAAACCACGGAAGGTTTTGTTTGTTCCAAATATGGGTTTTCCATCAAAAAACTTTCTGCCAGAGTCAATGGCACGTCCTCCGCCGCCTAGCACGGGTGCGCCGTTGGCACAGTACGCTGGGAAAATGAATTTTAACGCTGCAACGATTAAGGCTACTATGTCCATGTCATCAACCATCAGTGATGGGACTCGTAATCGTGAATCCCAGTTTCAGCTATTCTCAAATAACAAGTTGCTTCTTGAGTGTTGCGGTTCTTCTCCAGAACAGCCTGGATTATGGTGGAGTTTTCAGTGGGTTTTAACGCTATTACAGTGTCTGCCCAGAACTGCAAAACGCGGGGAGCCACGGGAGCAACGCTGACATGAGTCTCGTCGAAAACGCTCTTCACTTGGCTGGTCACCACTATGGGTATGTGCTGGATTCTTGCCGCCTGCGCCAGAACAGCCATTTGCCTGTTTAATTCTCGGTTCAGCACAAACGTGTTTTTTTTGCTTGATGTTTCGGCGACTTGGGCACGGTACAGGGAATTGAAAGTGTCAATAATCACCAAGCCGAAGTTTTTGGAGATGTAGTCCTCCAAGTGGTCCACAACGACAGTTTGCTCAGCAAAATCTTTGGGTTTCATAAGGATTATTAGTTCAGCCAATTCGTCGAATTTTCCAGCAGACAAATGGAAAAGCCGTTTGGTGGAAAAAGTGTTGTCGCAGTCAATTAACAGGGTTTTGAGTCCCTGCAGGGCACAGTTGACGGCACACTGGAGTGCTAATGTGGATTTCCCAGTTTCTGGTTCGCCATAGATTAGCGTGATGGTTTCAGGTGAGATGCCGCCGTCCATTTTGCTGTCTATGCAGCCGCAGCCAGTGAGAATCTTACGTATCACGTTCATGCACGTCAAGGGATATTAACTGCGAAACTAATAATGTGTTCTGCGCTTAACATATTTAGGCACTTCCTATGAGATCAAAAGTTGCAGTCGCCACAGTTCAAGGAAAAGCATACTTCTTAGTAGTCAACGAGCTAAAGCGGAGAAACATTCCGTTCATAAATCTCGTCCCAGGCGACGCAATTCCAATTGAGATTAAAGTGGTCATAACCACAGAAAAAGAAAAGCATCAGGTGAATCACGAGAAAGTTTTGGTTTACAACCCCGAAACAGACCCCGAAGTCATGGGCAGTGAAGTTGTTAGAATTCTTCAAGGCAAAGAAGCCTACGAAACCGTGGTTATAGGCGTGGACCCAGGTCAAGTTTTCGGCGTAGCCGTCATAGCGGATGAAGGATTAATTGATACTGAGAACTGTTTAAGTGTCAAAGAAGTAGGGGATAAGATAGAGCGTGTGTTAAGAATTGTGGATTTTTCTTCGACTGCGGTGACGGTGAAGATCGGGAGCGGCGTGCCTATTTACAAGGAGCTTTTGGAGGCGCTTGATGAAGTTTTGCCAAAGGAAGTGTCTTTGGAGATTATTGGTGAGGCGGGGACAAACGTATATGCTTGCGAAATGAAGAACAGGCGTGGAGTCAGGCATATAGTTTCAGCCATGCGTATAGCTGGAAGGCCAGGCTACGTTTACGAGCGGAAAAGGAAGCAGAGTTTTGAATAAAACGGTTGAGGGCGGCAAAACTTTTCTAGTGGATGGTCCAGCCTCCGTGATGGCTGTTTCGGGTAAGGTTGAAGTTTTCGGTTATTCAGTGAAAAATACCAATCGAATTGTGATTCGTGAAGGAAAACGGTTACCCTTTGCCGTCAAAGAAAAAGCAAACTTTGAGGTGAGGTTGGGTGAAAACGCAAAAACAAAAGAAGTTAACGGCGACACCGTTCCAGCATCGTGGGCTGAAGCCTTTGAAGTTTTGCGGGATTTGCAGAAAAAACCTGCAGTTGCCATGGTGTTTGGGGGTGTGGATTCGGGAAAAAGTAGCTTCTGCACGTACCTCATAAACAGGCTTATAGGTGAAAAGCGCAGTGTGGCGGTTTTGGATGGTGATGTGGGGCAATCTGACGTGGGTCCACCCTGCACCGTTGCATACGCCGCCGTGGCTAAGCCTGTCACGGATTTGTTTGAGCTGAAAGCAGAAAACGCCGTTTTTGTAGGTGTTACCTCACCAAGCGAAAACGTAAACAGGACAATTCAGGGCGTAACATCGCTGAAAGCTGAGGTTTTGAAGCGCAAAGTTGACTTTGTGGTCGTGAACACGGATGGCTGGGTTGCTGGAGAAGACGCAGTAAACTACAAGGTGCAGTTGGCTGAGAAACTTGCGTCAGATGTGATTTTTTGTATTCAGCAAAACAGCGAGTTAGAACCCTTGCTGGTTAAGCTGGAAGGAGTTAGGAACATCAGGATTGATTCGGCTACAGCGGTGAGGGAGAGGAGCAGAGAGAAACGGAAGAATCTGCGAGAACTGGGCTACGTTAAATATTTGGCGAATGCGAAAGTGAAAACTTGGCGCGTAAGCCACTTGAATATTGAAAAGCCGAATCCGCTCTGCTTGACGCAGAAGCCAGAGTACAGCCAAAACGGTTTGTTGTTGGGGTTACATGATGCTCAGAAAAGGTTTTTAGGCATCGGAGTTTTGCAGGGCATCGACTGCGAGCGAAAAAGTTTGAAAGCTTTGACTTCTGTGACTGCTGCCCCTGTAAATGTTGCTGTGGGCAAGGTGCGGTTGGATGGCAAACTGCGCGAGAGCCCCGCTTGAAGAGCGACTAATTTTTGAAGAACTCTTGGAGTTCGCTTGCTAAAACGTTGTCTTTGCTGGGTAAAAGTTTTAGTCCGTTGCGTACCCACACGGGCAAAAAGTTTCGGCAGTAGTTTGTGGCGTACCTGTAATCGAGGAAGATTATGGCGCCTTTGTCGTCCAAAGTTCTAATGGGGCGACCCGCAGCTTGAGACGCTTTTTTCATGGCGGGCAGGATGTAGCCGTATTCGCGTCCGAATCGGGGGAAACGTTTCTCGTAGTACTCGATTTGGGCTTTCACCCGCGGCGTCGGCTCAGCGTATGGCACACCCACGACAACCACGGAGTTCATCTGGTTACCTGGAAAATCCACGCCTTCAGAGGTACGTCCGCCTTGAACACCTAAGAATACAGCGCCACCAGTTAAGGCGCATTCTTTGAAGTCAGAGACGAGTTTTTCGTTCGCTTTGGAGGTCATGCCTCTGCGTTCGTAATACAGAGGTTTTTTTAGAGTCTCTTCTAAGCCCGCTTCAAGTAAAGACCTTAAAACTTCAAAAGAGGCAGTAAAGATTCCCGTGTTTGCGGGTGTGTTCTGGACAACCTCATTTATCCGCTTCACCATGGTTTGGTACATGGCGGGGGTTCGGCTGTCCATAGCGGTTGAAACGCCAAGACACACAATGGGAAGAACGTGCTCTTTGGGGAAAGGTGAGGGCGCGATGTGCTGGATGGTGTTTTCTGGGAGTTTGGCTATTTTTACGTAGGCTTCAAGCGGCTGCAGGGTGCCTGACATGATGACGTTCGCGTAGGTGGAGGAGAAAACGGGCTGCGTGGTTTTGGAGGGGTCTAACGCGACGATTTCGAGTTTTGCTGCGGGGGTGTTT
>CALMWK010000087.1 GCA_937873375.1 Candidatus Bathyarchaeota archaeon | reverse complement strand
ATGAACGTTGTAATGTCGGTGCAGCGTGTTCACCTCATCAAGAACGGCGAGAAGAAAGCTTTCAGGCGTGTGCTTTCCGTTAACGAGATTGCTGATTACGAAAAATATGTGCATCCTTTCAAGTGGGATCCAGTTAAAGATGAACAGATAATGTCTCTAGATGACAGTGTACAGATAAAGACGATATCCGAGCGGCTTGGCGTAACCATTCAGGATGTGCTCAACGAAATGAACAGGCGCACAGATGTCCTGAGGTGGATGAAGTCAAAGAACATACGTAGCTACAAAGAAGTTGCCACAATAATCGCGGAGTACTACGCAAGACCAAAGCAGTTTTATGATAAACTCGTTGCAGGGGAGGAAATAAAGCCAGTTGGCACTTCTAAAAACGCTTGAAGCCCTATCCTTCCGCCTCTTCGGACGCATGGCCCCGGTATTTCTGAAACGGGTTTACCAGTTCAAAGCTCCATTGGAAAAAGGGCTTGTCAAAATTTACCCTGAAACCTACGTCTCCTTAATGTTATTCGTAGCGTTGTTGACCGTTCCGATATCCGTGGTGGCAGCAGTGATTGCGCTGTCCTACAATTTTCTTCCTTTACTAATTCTGGCTCTTTTACCTCTCTTCGTGATGGTTGGCTTCATAGCGATACCCCTGTCTAAAGCCAGCGACCGCGCATCCAACTTGGAAAGAGAAATGCCTTTCGCAGCCGCATACATCAGCGTCATGGCTTCAGGCGGCATAGCACCCTACACCAGCTTCAAACGCCTCTCCGAAGTCGAACTTATGCCTGCAATGGGCGGCGAAGCAAGAGAAATTATGAAAGATGTGGAAATATTCGGCGTCGACCCGCTCACAGCTTTAGAGCAAGCCGCCAAAAAGACCCCTCTGGACATATTCAAAGACTTTCTAGGTGGTTACGCGTCAACCGTCATTATTGGTGGTGACATTGGACATTTTTTGGAACGTAAAGCCGAAGACATCTTCAAAACCCGAGCTCTACGCGTTAAGGCAGCCGCTGAACGCCTTGGTATGCTGCTGGAAACCTTCATCATAGTCATGGTTATGATGTCGTTGTGTTTCTACATTCTTTTTGCAGTAGACAACATTAACGGCGGTGGGGGCGGAGACGCCTCAATGTACACAGGCATACTTATGTACACTTACCTGTTCACGCCCATGCTGTCAATGCTTTTCGTTTATTTGGCGCATAGTATGCAGCCGAAAACGCCTGTTGTGGAAATGCGTCCCTACAAGGTGTTTGGCATCTGCAGCGTCTTTGCCATAGTTCTCTTCATGTTGCTCACCAACTTCATGGGCGCAATCCCGCTTCCCCTGTTTAGCGCACTTCCCGAACTGGGTGTCGACATGCCCGTAGCTGTAGCCGTCTCCCTGTTCGTTTCAACCGCGCCCGCAGCTGTTGTGCACATTCGGTTGGCAAAAAAGAAAAATAGCATGGAACAAGGCGTCAACAGCTTCCTTCGAGATTTAACGGAAGTCAGGAAAACAGGTTTGTCGCCTGAAAAATGCATCGAGAGCCTCTCCAAACGCGACTACGGCACCTTCAGCAAGGAACTCCGCAAAATCAGCTCTGAAATTTCTTGGGGCATTCCCGTGAAGAAGGTGATGATGGATTTCCTCAAGCGAACCCGTAGCTGGATGGTTCAGATAGTCATGTTCCTACTCGTCGAAACAATCGACGTAGGCGGCGGCACTATAGCTATGATTGAATCGTTAGCCAGATTCAACAATTTAACGCAGGAAGTGGAAAAAGAAAAGAAAATGTCCGTTCGCCCCTACGTTATGATGCCTTACTTAGCGTCCATTCTGCTCGTGGCAACAACTATCATGATGATGAGTTTCACCACGGGGTTCGGCGCCAGCTCACTCGGCGGGGCACCTGCAAAAGATACCAGTGCCATGACCATGATTTTCATAACGTCAGTGATTTTCCACAGCTACCTCATAGGTATAGTTGCTGGAAAAATAAGCGAAGAATCCATCTCCGCAGGGTTCAAGCACGCAGCCATACTCGTAGTAATCGCTGTTATAGCAGCCAAAGTTATTCCGCAATTCGTGAAGTTCTGATAGGGAGCGTAGACAAAGCACGAGAACAAATCAGTCGCAACCAAATAGCTTCTGTCGAGATACCCGAGCGGTCAGCCCAGCGATTTCCACTGTTATCGTAACCAGCGCCGTCGTCGTCATGGTTCTCGTGGCTATGGTTTACACCAACAACTTCCTAAATGTCCGCATGGCGGAGAACGAGTTTAGCACCAACAAACAGTTCATGCTTACGACTGGGCTTCAAATTGACGACATTGCGTGGACGCTGGGACGCACCCAAACCGTTCGATACTCAAGCAGATACGCCCAAGTAACATTTCAAGATGCCGTGCTAAGTTACTCCGTCGAAATACTCAACAGCACTGGGTGGTATCAGATTTTCACAGGCGAAACAGGCATAATTCTGTTTAACATGCCCACAACCGCCTACACACTGGGTAACGACTATCTTGAACGCGTTTTTCCTTCTTCAAACGGATCCTTCCTCCAAGAGGGTCCCTCTGCTCCCGTGAGCCACGTTTACGTCATGGAAAAGTTACCTATGGGCACCGAAAGCTTCACGCGCGTTGTGGTTGCGCCTTCAATTCGGATGTTGCCTTCTACAATAGGTCCACAAAGCTACGTAAAGTTCTATTTGCCCATACTCGAAGACGGCACAAACCTTGGGCTTTCTCAATCCGTCACATTAACAGGAAAAAACGTTACCCAATACGTGTTCAGCGGTATAAGTCAAGTTCGGTTCAACGTTACTTTCCCGCAGGCGGCTCAAGGATTCGATAAAAGTTTCTTCCCATTCGAGAATTACTTTACGTTCGACCATTACGAGGAAACGTTAGAGTTGCAAACTGACTCTGTTGTTGAATTGTATGTGGGAACGATGAGCGTTTCATTAGGATTACATGTTTAGATGGATGGTGTGATTGTTGGCACAAGTAACTATTGAATACATGATTCTCATACCCCTCCTGATTATGCAGATATTCCTCTTTCCCTTAACCGTGGGCTGGATAATGGACACTTGGGTGGATTCGCGTAGGTCGTTGGCGCTTGAGGAATCTGCCAGCCAGTTGGGTAGTTCTATTCAGCAAATATACTTCTCTTTGAATCACGAGTCGATATCTGCAGGTGCGCTCACAACAAAGTTTGCTACTCAACCCT
The DNA here is from genome assembly GCA_937873375.1 of Candidatus Bathyarchaeota archaeon. Classification (GTDB taxonomy): domain Archaea; phylum Thermoproteota; class Bathyarchaeia; order Bathyarchaeales; family Bathycorpusculaceae; genus JADGNF01. The sequence goes on along the minus strand of CALMWK010000087.1, from coordinate 6,234 downwards.
TCATAGAAGGCTACCCCTATCGCGGAAACGCCTCGCTGAGGACCATTTTAGAACCAGAATTCAACAGCAGCAAAATTCTAGATGTCACCCTGAAGGTTGTGGGTCTTGAAATAGCAACTACAACTTCGATTACGCTGGGACAAAATGTTGAATGGAAAAATTCAACTTTAATCAGCAACTCCACTCAGGCGTGTGTGACTGCTGAAAAATTTTCGAATGGTACTATCCTGCTGTATTTCGGTGCAGGAACCTAATGGAGAAGATGAAATTTGGCAAGTGCAGCAATAGACCACATGGTTTCCATTACAATCTTTTTAGCAGCTATACTGCTTTTTACATCCCTCTTTAGCCAAACTATCCAAACCGCAGTTGTCTACCAGCAGCACAGAGCCATAGCCACAAAATGCAGCGACGTACTTGACAGCATAATGCTGAACTCTGGAAACCCCACTAACTGGGGACAGACAAATTCCACGCCCACAAGCTTCGGCCTGCAAGACCCCGAGTTTACCCAATACCAACTCAGTCCTTTTTCGCTTATGCGCCTAAACTCCTCTACAGGTTCTTCAGTTTATTATCCACAAACTGATTTAACCTACTGCAACTTAACCCTCGGGTTTGGGCAGTCTCTCTACGTTCCCTACAGCCAAATCATCAACTATTCTCTGGCTTCGACGCTGTTAGGGTTAAATGGCACTTACGGTTTCAGCTTAACCATAGCGCCTGTTTTAACAGTCACCATAAACCAAGTGCAATCAAACCCCCTAAATCTGAGCATAGCTGTTATGGGCGCTGGTTTTCCCCTTGCTGGTGCAACCGTTAACTACTGTTTCCTCTCAATCACTGGAAGAGACCAGGGGTCTTACCCAGCATACACAGTTAGCAACGGTAGCCGCACAACAAATGACGCTGGCTTAGCGTACGTTGACTTTCCAGATTTTGATGAAACCACGTACTCGTACGCTTTGATTGCATATGCCCACCTCAGCGGATTAACCGGCATAGGTTACCATGAAGGGATTCTTTACTCCGAGAGTTTTGTGGTTCCTTTTGTTTCCAACTTTGAAACAGGCGAAGTTATTTTGGCTCACAGTTGGGATGTGCATGCGGGCGCTAATCCTGCAGAGATAGCGTTCAACGCCACGTTTGTTTTGTTAAGCGACGATTTCACGTTACGCGAAATGCCACTAGACAATGAAACTGGAAAAATAGTTGGCAAACTAAACTACGGTCAAGACCCACAGCATGCTTATGCTAATTTAACCATAAACACTCGCAGTAGCGGTATCCTTATCGTGACGTACAGCAAAAGCAACGTGGAAAACGGCGTCGTAGTAATGCCTTGGGGAATCAGTTCTCTGGCTTTTACAGTAACTTTTGGAGGAGACCCGCAAATTCAGGAGTGGGTTGCCACTGACATGCGCCAAGTCATCATCAATCGTGTTGCGTATCAAGCCAAGCTTTCACTTTGGAGTATGGGCGGTCGTCAGGTGATCGGCTGATGATGCGTACGATAGAAGTTCTCATTGTCATAATCATAATCGCAGGTGCCTTCATGGCTTCTTCTTATTTTGCTGTGCTGCCTTGGCCCCGTCAGGTTTCACCTATAAACCTTAGACGTTTGTCGCTCACTACTATGCAGACTTTGGATTCAAACTATGACTTGAGCCGAGCAGCCTTTGATGAGGGCAACGCGACGCTTTGGAACGGGTTACATGTTGCACTTTCGGCTTCTCTGCCGCCCAACGTGCTGTACAACATGACCGTTTACGAAGTGAACAGCGCCCAAAATGGCGTCACCCTCTACAATGATTTGAAATCTGTTTCGAACGCGGAAAGTTTAGGCGTCACTTCAGATGCGTCTTCGTATTTGGTTGCTTCAGCTAACGTGACTTTTGATGTTCGTCCTGAGAAGATAGGTGAACGTAGCGGCGGAGTTACACTGTACATATTGAACTGTAGTGACGCAAACAGTTGGTGGACAGTCGGCTACACCACCAGCAGTTTAGCGTCTGACTTGTATCGGTTGCTGTCGCCCTTCTTCTCCCGAACAGTTATGGTTCAAAGTACCACGCAGCTCGGTCAAATACTGAACGGAACTGCACTTGCGGGCGAAACGCTTCAGAACGCAGTTGTCATAAATACTTGTGGAGAGGCAGTGCCTATTCCTGCAGGTTATTACTCGACCTCTGGGGTGGGGTATGACTCCAGCCACAGTTCTTATGCTTTGTATTGTTACACTTTGGGTCAGAGGGTTCTGCAGTACAACTGGACTTGGGCAAGCATTGTCGGCTATCCCCTGTACTACGTGGGAAACACAGGTCAATTTCCTAGCGACCAAAATGGTTGGGGCATCTATGGAATGATGCAGGTGGGTCCAGCTGGACTCAACGCCTTTCTTCAAGGCTTAGACAACCAGACATACACCTACGATTCAACATCGATAACTGGAAGCCCTGCGGGGGTAATGTACTTGTCCAGTCAGGCGGTAGACAACTGCAACTACTACGGTATTTACCCTTCACCGTACCAGACAGCGACCCGAGCTTTACCGACCTCCATAATAACTGCGTATCATTTGAACGTTACAACTTACGTTTTTGACACAGTCAGCGGCTGGAACCCGGGCGCGGTTTACCGACACAGCGTAATGGAAAATGGGGTCTCTGTTTTCAAAGGTGGTTTCCTAGCTTTAGGTGTAACCCGAACTCCTGATATTCGGCTTACGGCTTTGGGTCTTCTTAGTGATTACAAACCTCGACTTTATGCTTCTGATTACTCTGCTCAGGGCACCTCACGTTTGGTGGTTTTGCAGCTTGGCTTAGTGGGAGGCGTGTAGAAACGAACAATACAGGTCAATTTTCCATAATTGCCGCCTTGTTTGTCGCGGTGATTCTCGTATCATCGGTTATGGTGACTTACTCTTCGATACGCTATAGCTCCTTTGAGACGCAACCGCAGGTTCTAAGCGCCATAGACGAAACCAACTTGGCTCTAAAACAGGTACTAGGCTTCACCGTGGGCTACTACGGCTCTGTTCTGCAGGTTACTGGGGACTCGTCTTATGCTCGAACGCTTGCCACAAATTACCTGCATAGTGGTTTAGAGAACATCGCCGACATTAGACCCGAATGGGGTGCATCATTCACTGTGACCAACTTGGCATTGCGCACTAACTGGTTCACGAATGCCAGCTTCAGCGAAGGAAACATAACCGTCACATACGCTCTAGCGGGTTTAGGTATAAGCGGGGTCACTTACTCCACCTCTTGCAGGTTAGATGTGGAAATTTCGGGGTCATCTTCGAGCAGCCAAGTGTGCTTGAGTGTGTTTAAAGATGAAAACCAGCCATTGAATGATTTGGGCAAGCAGAATTTCAAGTTTTACCTTTACCGATATTCTAATTTGACTTGGGAGATGATTGCTCCCGCAACTGTACCTCTGTCTTTTGCGAACGGCACATACCTGATTGACGTTCCACCTGAAATTAACCCGTACTCTTACGCCATTCAAGTAGCGGACACAAGAGGCATAACTGTGGCAGCTTCCTCATATAGCCATTACACGGCGTCTCTGCTGTTTAACAGCACTTTTGTGGAAGGTGACTACGTGGATAACTGTGCTTCTAACGTGGATTCTTCTCCAGATGTGGGTACGCAAAGCAACTTTGGAGCCCAGCAGTCTGCTCCCGACGGCATCTACGACACGTTGGCCAGCGGCAATTTTTACACCGAGTATTCGCCGTACTATCCTGATGCTAACTATACTCAAGGTTACACCTCGTTGGTTTCGGGGAGCCTGAGCAATCTGGCGGCAGGTGACTCAGTTTATATGCAATTCAGAAGTTACCCTTCATCATTCCAATCTGGGCAATACGACACAATAGGCTATGATAGTTCAAGTAGCTCGATTCTGACTTCTAGCAACCAGTCGTCTACTCTTTCATGGCAGCATACAACAGGAACAGGGTATGGTAGAATTTTGCTCGTCGCTGTAGATGCTTCGAGTGATAGTGGAAGCCCCAGAACAGTGAGCAGTGTAACATATGATGGATTGCCCTTAACACTTCTAGAGAGTGACTCTTACTCTTCAAACCCACGGATTAACAGCTACGTTTATTACCTTTTGAATCCCGCTTCAGGGACAAAAACCATCACGACAACTTTTTCTGGGAGCACTTCGCGTGCTGTTGGGGGGTCTACGACTTTTACCAACGTTAATCAGACAACCCCCGTGCAGGCAAGCAATACCAATAAGGGTTCAGGGACTGCTCAGTCTGTTAGTGTAACTGCTTTGGGTACCTACAATAAAATGCTTTATGGCCATTTAGCCACGCACCGCACCTCCAGCTATACAGTCACCGAGGGCGGTGGGCAAACAAATCTTTGGAGCCAAACAGGTTCAAATCACAAAGGGCGGGGCAGCGATAAAGTTGTCTCCAGCGGGGTATCAACGATGTCTTGGAGCACATCAAGCACCGCAAGCTGGGTCACAACAGCGGTGTTGTTAAATCCCATTCAGCGCGCAACTGAATACACTTGTGGAATAATTTTTGATGGTCCATCAAATACCTATAACTGGAACACGGTGGAATGGGCAATAAACAGCCTTGCAAGCGTTGGTGGTGTAACGGCAACCTATCGGTTGTGGAATTATACTTCTGGTCAATTCTCAGCAAGTGGAAACGGTTACCTAACAGGCACACTAGGAACCTCCAACATGACCTTGGAGCAAACAATAAACACCAGCCCGACCAACTTCCGAGACGCAACAGGGAGATGGCGACTCAACTTCACCGCTGTGAAAGCAACTTCATCATCGTTTGATGTCAGCATCGACATGATACGTTTTAGGACAGGAGTTGTTTACTACGCGCTTGACCTTGAAGAGCAATGGACAGATGTAAATGTAACTTACATGAATCCCCGTCCAACCCTCTGCATCAAAACTGGTGCACTTGACTTAGCAGACTTGCAGGTTGACGTTTGGCACGGCAGTTCATGGCATACCGTACTCTCAGGGCTTACCAGTAACACATGGAACAACGTTTCCATAGCCTCATATTTTGACTCGTCAACATTCACAATCCGTTTCAACACAGGCGAAAGCACGGTGCAAAATAACTGGCAAATTGACTCGGTGCTGTTGCGACCTGAGTCTGACCACGAACTATTCATCAATTTAGATGACCCCTCTGCAACAGTCGCTGTGGAGTTGCTACAGAACGGCACAATGCGGTGGCTGGGCCAAAACCTGCAACTGACAACTGAGGTAATCCCGATTCCCCCCGTGCCTGTGCGGTCTATTCATGTGAATCAGACAACCATAGACGACAGAAACGTGGAAGTGCCTTTCCAAGTGGAAAGCTGGGCTTCAAGTTACACTGTTCCGCTGGGCTTGGCGGACAATGCCACTGTTTTCAGCAACAGGCAGATGATAGTTTTCCTCGTGAACACGCAGGTTTCGAAATTCACAATATGGTGGAACGGTAGCGACGAAGCAACCCAAACGCCTTTGGCATTCACTAACACGTATTTCACTGGCGACAACCCCGACGGCAGCTTTTTGACTAATGGGAAAATAAATCTCCAATTTGGAGGTAGTTTCACAGTAACATCAACGGTCGTTGGCAAGAGCACGTCAAGCACAGCAAATTTCATGCGTATAAACACTGAAAACAGCGTCTATGGAGCAAATCCCGCATACGTGATTCACCACGGGGTCGTGAGAGACATTGTGCAGCAAGAGGCTGAATGGTCAGGCGGAGCCGACAACTGCCCCAACATCTACGCAAGCATCGTGTTGACTTTGCCCGCTAACGCCACATACTTCTCCTACCGGCTGCGTTTGGTGTTCATAAACTCCGCGCAGAGCCGAACAATCACTGACTTGTGTCCCCTCAAGATATCTACTGCGTTAATTAGTAACATCCAGACTGAGAACGGCACCTTGCTAAGCTACCCGAACGTCAAAGACGGCAGCGGGGCCTTCAAAGACTACAACTACCCCAGCATCCCCTCAACTGTGCACCATTGGAGCCAGTTCATCGATGGAACAAAAGGCGCAGGCATCATGTTCACAGACACGGCAAATCAGAGGCTTTACGCGTTTGACCAAAGTGCTACAGCTGTCACAGGGTCGCTTAACGTCAGCACAACCACCCGAACCATAGAGTTGTCTCCTGTCACGCAGTCGCTGGGTCAAGTTCTCACTTTTCCCACTCCAGCCACATAC
>CALMWK010000086.1 GCA_937873375.1 Candidatus Bathyarchaeota archaeon | reverse complement strand
AGAGGAGGAGCTGCGAAAACTAACGGTCAAGGAAATAACGCACCCCGACGATGTCCATGAAGGCAGTGAAGGTGTAAAAGAGCTCATTTCTGGGCGCGTCGGCTTTTTCAGTCAAGAGAAACGTTACATTAGAAAAGATGGAACAATAATTAACGGAAAAGCCATGGTTAGTGCAATACGGGACAAAGAAGGCAAACCTGTCCTTTTCGTTGCCGAATTAGAAGACATCACCGAACGTAGGAAAGCTGAAGAAGCGTTGCGGGTGAGCGAGGAGCGTTTTAGGCAGGTGGCGAAGAACGCTCAGGAGTGGATTTGGGAAGTTAACGCCGATGGCTTATACACCTATGTTAGCCCAGCTGTGGAAAACATGCTTGGGTACAAGCCTGAGGAAGTTGTCGGGAAAAAACACTTCTACGACCTATTTCCCCCTGAGGAAAGAGAAGAGCTCAAGCGCAAGTGCCAGTGCATCAGTAACCTATCTGTTTCTCAATTTCCCCCTGAGGAAAGAGAAGAGCTCAAGCAGGCAGCGTTGACTGTGTTTGCGCAGAAACAGGCTTTCCGCGGATTTGTTAACCGAAACGTTCACAAGGGTGGCAGTTTGGTCTGGCTTTCCACTAGTGGTCTGCCAATACTGGATAATGACGGAAGCTTTCTGGGGTACCGAGGCACAGACGTAGACATCACCGAACGCAAACGGGCGGAAGCTGAGCGGAATGACTCCTTTAGGATTCTTGAATCTGCAAGTCAAGGAATAGATGCGGGTCTAGCTGTTATTGACACGAATTACCAGGTAGTTTGGGTTAATAATCACTTTATGAATTTGGGTGTTGCACCAAACAAGAAATGCCATGAGGGCTTTAACAAATTAGGAGTGATTTGTCCTGAATGTGGAGTAGAGAAAATCTTTAAGCAAAATGCATCTTTGGATGTTCAGGAATATAAAACAGTTAATTCTAGTGGCGAAACAATCTGGATTGAGTTAAGAGTCACGCCTCTGAAAGATGAAGAGGGAAACGTTATTGCTGCAGTAGCACTTGCAGTGCCAATAACTGAGCGCAAAAAAGCTGAGGATGAACTACGCCTATCACGGCAGAAACTAGTGTTACACTTTGAACAGACCCCTCTTGCCGTTATCGAATGGGACACAGATTTCAAGGTCACAAACTGGAATCCAGCAGCTGAACAAATCTTTGGCTTCTCGCGCAAGGAAGCAATCGGCCAACACGCCAATTTAATTTTGCCAGAATCCGCAAAAAAACACGTCAACGAAGTCTGGAACGCGCTGCTGGCTCAACATGGCGGGAACCGATCTATAAACGAGAATATCACCAAGACAGGTCAGACAATACGCTGTGCATGGTTCAACACACCTTTGGTTGATTCTGAAGGCAAACTCATCGGCGTCGCCTCGCTAATAGAAGACATCACCCAGCGCAGGAAAATGGCAGATGAAGTTAGAAAAGAACGGGATACGCTTGAGGCTGTTACACAAAGCATCGGCGCCGGCTTTGTAATAATCAGCAAAGACTACCACATAACGTGGGCGAACAACTTCATACGCCAATACAAGGGCGATGCAGAAGGAAAACTTTGCTACAAGGTACTGAATACTCTAGATGCGCCTTGCCCAGATTGTGGGGTTACAAAAATTTTCGCGGGAAAAGCAACTATGAATTCTCATGAATACTGCTCCACAACGGTTGATGGCAGACCGTACTGGGTTGACATCATCGCTACCCCCATCAGGGATAAAGATGGAAATATCATAGCTGCATCGGAACTGGCTGTGGACATAACTGAGAAGAAGCAGAAAGAAAAAGAGCTCAAAGAAAGCCATCAGGAATTCAAAGCCCTATTTGATTCAAACCCCGAAGCTGTTTCATATGCTGATGAAGACTACCGTATTGTTGACGTTAACCCCAAGTTTACTGAAGTTTTCGGATACACCCTTGAAGAAGTCAAAGACAAAAACCTAATCGAAGTCGTATTGCCTGAAGAACTGCAGCAAGAAGCTCGCGCATTTGCTGAAAAAGGCATTTCACATCCGGTTAGCTCTCAGTTTAACGGCAAACGCAAAGACGGCTCCCTGCTACCCATGTTTATTTCTGTGGCGCCCGTCTTGGTTGGCGACAAGAGAATCGGCATCGTATCAGTATACAAAGACATGTCTGCAATCATCACAGCTGAGGAGCAAATTGAAGCGGCGCTTAAACAGTCTGAACTGCTCAACGAGAAACTTGAAGTAGTGGGAAACTTCACACGGCATGACGTACGCAACAAACTAGCAGCAATTAACGGAAATGTGTTCTTGGCGAAAAAACAGGCAGGCGACAATGTTGCGGTGCAGAAATATCTGGATAAGGTTAAGCAGTCTAGTGACAATGTTGTACGCATTTTGGAGTTTGCGAAGGCTTACGAGTTGCTGGGCAATGAAAAACTCACACGTATAAACGTAGGCACAGTTGTTGACCAAGCTGCTTCACTGTTCGCGGACTTAAAAGGCGTTCAAATCATCAACGAGTGCAAAGACTTCAGCGTATTAGCGGACTCGATGCTCACAACGGTATTCCACAATTTAATTGACAACTCACTGAAATACGGCGAAAAGTTAACCCAGATAAAAGTGCACCACACCAAGAAGGATGACGGCTCCAGCAGCATCATCTATGACGACGATGGCGTGGGCATAGACGCAGAAACCAAAAAGCACCTCTTCGCAAAAGGCGTTGGAAAAGGCACAGGGTTCGGTCTCTATCTGATCAAACGCACCAGCGACATATACGGCTGGGCAGTCACGGAAACGGGTGAACCAGGTAAAGGTGTACGCTTTGAATTCAACATACCAAAAAAGCGTAAGCTGCAAAGTTAACCCCCGTTATCTCGGACACAAATTTCAGAGAATTTTTAGTTGAATCTATAAATAGAGGGGGTATAAGTTTGCCCCAGCAACAGTCTCCACAGCACTGCATGGATAAGTTAAAATGGGTTTAGAGCTTAAAGCTTAGAATCAAACAGTTCACACCCAGAGGAAAACAAAATGAAGATTATTCCCGGTCCAGCTTCCACAGAGTTGGGCGAAAAAATCTCACAGCTAACTGGCTTCGACAAAGTTAATGTCGCTTCGAGGATTTTTCCTGACGGCGAATCCTACGTCCGATTGGAAGGCAACGTGCAAGGTGAACACGTCGCCATAGTGCAGACCACTTGTGCTCCGCAGGACACACGCCTCATGCAGCTTGCGTTCTTGGCGAACGCTGCAAAACGGAACGGAGCAAAAAAAGTGACTGCTGTTGTGCCGTACCTTGCTTATGCACGGCAAGACAAAATTTTCCTACAAGGCGAAACCATAAGCATCGAAGCCATCGCAAACATGTTACACGCATCAGGAATCGACCAGCTAATCACCGTCAACGTGCACGCTGAAGACGCGTTAAGCAAGTTCCCGTTTCCAACAAAAACCCTAAGCGCCATCCCACTCTTAGCCCAATACTTTGTCCAGAAAGGCTGCAAAAAAGCCTTCGCTCTCTCACCTGACAAAGGTGCCATGTACATCGCAGACCAAGCCAAACAGGTTTTTGGCGGAGAAAGCGGACACTTAGAAAAGTACCGTGACCGTTACACAGGGCAAACCACGCAGACAGGCAAGCACCTCAACGTCAAAGACCAAACCGTCGTTATATTGGACGACATCATCAGCACAGGCGGCACAATCGTGGGCGCAGCAAAAATCCTGCGCGAACAAGGCGCAACACACGTTTACACAGCATGCGTACATGGGCTGCTGATTGGCGACGCAGAAAAACGCATCCTCGACGCTGGTGTTGAAGAAATCGTCTCCACAGACAGCGTACCCACCAAAAACAGCAAAGTCACACTGGCACCCCTAATCAGCCAAGAACTTAAGGCGCAAGCAAGTGGCTAAACTCTTCTTTCTCATAAGCGGAGAATACGAGTCTCTTTCCTTTTCTGAGTTAAAGGCAATTCTGGAAGCCGAAGGATTTGCTTATAGCATAACGGAGAAGCTGGACCAAACCGTACGCCTAGAAGCAGCCATCGAAAGTATAAAGCAGGTTTACCGTAGAAGTGGCTACACGCGAATCTGTGGACTGGAACTGTTCACTTGCGACGCAACAGACGAAGCCATAACAAAAACCGCAAACAACACCAACTTCAAAGAAGTTTTGGCTGAAGGTGAAACCTTCGAAGTTCGCATAAGACGCATCAAAGAATACACCACCAAAGAAGCCACCATGCACCACGAACGCCTAATGGGCAAACTCATACTCCAAAACACCCCACACGCCAAGGTCAACCTCAGAAAACCCGACAAATCCTTCTACGGCATCCTAACCAATAACAAATTCATCTTCGGCTTAAAACTCGCCGAAATCATCCCAAAACCCTTCGTGGAACGCCGAGCCCGAAAAAAACCGTTCTTCCACCCATCAGCCATGAACGCCAAACTCGCACGCTGCATGGTCAACCTCGCACACGCACACGAAGGCACCTACGTTCTTGACCCCTTCTGCGGCACAGGCAGCACCGCAATCGAAGCCACACTCATCGGCGCACGTGCAATCGCTATGGACGTGCAAAGACGCATGGCAGATGGCGCTAAACGTAACCTGAAACACTTCGGCTTAACCGCAGAAGCCATAGTCATCGCAGACGCACGAAAACTGCCCTTCTCCAAAGTGGACTGCGTGGTGACTGATCCGCCATACGGCAGAAGCGCAACGACTCTCAAAAGCAACACCAAAGCCATCGTTGAAGGCGTTTTAACCTCAGCCTACGAACTTCTAAGTCAAGGGCAACGGATTTGTATCGCTTCACCCAAAACATTAGGCATCAAACAAGTCGGCAAAAAACTCGGCTACCGCCACATCGAATCCCACTTCGCCTACGTGCATCGCACGTTAACGCGGGAAGTGGCCGTGTTCGAAAAGGAGTAAAACCAAACCATGAGCATACGCATAATCTTCCTAGGCACAGCAGGAGCCATCCCAACAGCGCAACGCAGTTTGCCAGCGGTGCTTTTGCAGAGGGGAAACGAGCAGTTAATGTTTGACTGCGGCGAAGCAGTACAACGACAAATGATACGGGCAAAAACGGGGTTTCACAAAAAACTCAAAATCTTCCTCACCCACATGCATGGCGACCATGTGCTGGGTTTGCCTGGGCTACTGCAGACTATGGCTTTGATGGATAGGCAGAAACCAGTTGAAGTTTACGGTCCAGTTGGAACAGCGCATTTTTTGGCGTGTCTTCAAGAATCGTTGCAGTTCGGCTTAACTTACCCAGTTGAAATCCACGAGGTAACCAATGCGGGTTTAGTGTGCAACGAAGAAGAATACACAATAACCGCAGAGCACACAAATCATGGTGTTACAAGTTTCGCTTATGCTTTTGTGGAAAAGCCACGACCAGGAAAATTTCACCCTGAGAAAGCCAAAGCTTTGGGCATTCGTCAAGGGCAAGCTTGGAGCCAACTGCAACATGGAGAAACACTCACGTTGAAAGATGGCAAAACCGTGAAACCCGAAGATGTCAGTGGTCCACAGCGTAAGGGACGCAAAATTGTTTACACAGGCGACACACGACCCTTCAAAGCGTTTGCGGAGTTTGCGGCTGATGCTGATTTGGTTATTCACGAAGCCACGTTTGATGATGCGTTGATTGAGAAAGCTGAGTTAGATGGGCATTCTACGCCAAGTCAAGCGGCAGAAGAAGCAAAAAGCGCTGGAGCGAAGAGTCTTGTTCTCACACACATAAGCGCCAGATACTCCGAACCACAGCTTCTTTTGGGTCAGGCAAAAAAAGTCTTCGCGAACACGCAGGTTGCCGAGGATTTCTTAGAACTGGAACTTCCTTTAGGCGAATAGTTGCCGCAGCTTCTGGACGCTTTCTTCTACGTGTTCCACGGATTCGGTCATTATGATGCCTTTGAAGCCCGTTTTCTTTATAGTTGCGGCGAATTGTTGCCAGTTTATTGCGCCGTAGCCGATGCCAAGGTGCTGGTCGATTTCGCCCATGTTGTCGCTAAGGTGTAAATGTACCAGTTTGTCTGGGATTTCCGTGAGGAAGGGTTCTATTTGTTTTTCCAAGTTAGCGTGCCCAACATCTAGAACGATGCCTATGGGCAGGTTGGTTTCTTTGTAGAAACGCTGGAAGTCCTCTGCGCTTTTCATGAGGAAACCGTATTTTTCAGGCAGATTTTCGATGGCGAGCCTAACGCCGTAATCTTCCGCTGTCGCATGCAGGACTTGAATGCTTTTGACGTTTTGTTTCCAATCAGCGCCGGGATAAAACATGCTGATGCCTGTTTTGCTTCCCGGATGAAGAACCAACAATTCAGCGTCTAACGCACTTGCGTAGCTGATTGATTGTGTGAGCCGTTTTAGGGATGCTTGGAGCATTGGTTTGCTGGGTGAAGCGATGTTTATATCCGCAAAGGGCGAGTGTAACGTGAATTTTGCGCCTGTGGTTTTTGCGGCTTCGCGTAGTTGGGCAACGCGTTTTTTGTTTAACGTGTGTAAGCCGTCATCCACTACTTCAACGTAGTCGGTTTGCACTTTGCTTACTCGTTTGACCATTTTGCCGAAGGGTTCACCAAGACAATAGAGCATGGACAGACCGATTTTGGCTTGAGGCATACCGTGTTTTCTCCGTGTGTGGGTTTGTGGTTTTGTGTTTAGTGTCGATTTCGCGGTTAATAACTTAATCTGGACCGGCAAGTGGTTTTGCAAGAACTGTATTGCTCGGAAAGTCTTACACACTCTTCTATGATTGATTGGGCTGATTTGTGATAAGGCTTAATAGATGCTTAAGACGTGTCTTTAAATTATACTCGTGATGCTTAATGGTTGACGTTTGGCTCCCTTATGGAAAAACTGACGTGTGCGTCAGGGTTCAAGCCCGAAACCTCCTCGGATCCATCGAACCCAAAGAGCAAACCAGTTGCCCCGACGCAAAAGCGGAAGTTGAGCGCGCCCTCAAAGAGCCCATTCCCGTTGGTAACAGGCGGCTGAGCGAAATTGCTCTACCCGAAAGCAAAGTAGCAATCGTTGTTAATGATGCTACGCGGCGTACGCCAACTGACGTGATGCTTTTGCCTGTGCTTGATGAATTGAACATGGCGGGTGTGAAGGATGATAATGTCACGGTTATTTTTGGAACAGGTACCCATCGGGCGGTTACGCGTGATGAGGCAGTAAAAATTGTCGGTGAAGAAGCGTTTAACCGTGTCAAAACAGTGAGCCATGACTGTAAAGCGCAGGACCTTGTACATGTTGGCAATACGCATCATGGGAACAAGATTTATTTGAACCGCGTTTTCGCTGAAGCAGACGTGAAGGTTTTGCTTGGCGACGTAGGCTTTCACTATTATGCTGGTTACAGTGGAGGACGCAAAAGTGTTCTGCCTGCTGTGGCTGGTGAGGAAACAATTAAGCATAACCATGCTTTGATGTTGCATGCTGACGCCAGAACAGGCGTGTTGACGGGTAATCCTGTGCATGAGGACATGGTTGAGGCTGCGAAGCTGGCGAAAGCGGATTTTGTTTTGAATGTGGTCACCAACAGCAAGTGTGAAGTTGTCAAAGCTTTTGCGGGTGATTTGGAGCAGGCGTTTTTGGAGGCTGTTAAGCTGGTTGACGAGATGTACCGTGTAACAGTTGACCGCAGGGCAGACATTGTGGTTGTCAGTTGCGGTGGTTCTCCAGCGGACATTAACCTGTTTCAGGCGTATAAGGCGCTGGATGCCGCGTTGGAAGCCGTGAAGCGAGGCGGCGTTGTTGTTTTGGTTGCCGAGTGTCCTGAGGGTCATGGGAATCAAGTGTTTTATGATTGGATGATGCGGTTTGGCGATTTGAAGTCGGTGGAGCGTGAGATTAAGCGCAACTTTGTCCTTGGCGGTCATAAAGCGTATTATCTGTTAAAGGCGCTGAGCAACCACAAAATTATCTTGGTCTCTTCACTGCCTGACTATTACGCGACAAACATCTTCAAATTGAAAACTGCACGCGCTGTGAATGACGCCTTAAATGAAGCGTTTAACATTGCAGGGAAAGCGGCGCGGGTTTGGGCGATTCCGTATGGCAACTTCACTTTGCCTGAGTTTAAAGCCCCTGTTGAAGATTCGTCGCAAGCGGTTGAACTAATTTAAAACGTAAGCTTTAAGTTCCGTCTGGAAGTTCAGATTTAGGAAGGCGAAAAAATGCAGGAAACCTTTACGCTTCGAAAGTTCATGCCTGACGATTTGCAAGCGGTAATGCAGATTAATCGTGTTTGCTTGCCTGAAAACTACACTGACATGTTCTTTATGGATTTACATCAACGTTTTCCAGAGACGTTTATTGTAGCAGAGGAGAACGGCGACATAGTCGGTTATATCATGAACCGCATTGAAGTGGGTTTATCCAATTTAGGATTAGGCGGCTTGGTGCGTAAGGGTCATGTAGTTTCCATTGCAGTTCTGCCAAAAGGCAGGCGTAAGGGTGTGGCGACGGCTTTGATTAAGGCGGCCATGGAAGGCATGGTTCAGTATAAGGCTAAGCAGATTTTCTTAGAAGTCCGAGTGACCAACAACGCAGGCATTGACTTGTACAAGAAGTCGGGGTTAGAGGTTACGCGAACGATTGGCGGGTACTACAGCGACGGCGAAGATGCCTACGTCATGAGCAAAAAACTGTAAAAAGGAAAAAGTCGAGGTTACTTTACTTTTTTAGCTTTTTGAGTTCTTTTTCTAGTTCGGCTATTTGCTTTTTGAGTTTGTCATTTTCCTTCTCTAAAGCGTTAACTGCGGCTTCTTTTGCTTTGTTTTCGCGTTTCTTCTTTTCTTCGTCGATTTTTTCCTCGTCCACCCACGGCGGAGTTCCTGCACTGCCCCAACCCATACCATGCTCACCTCAACAATACTGTCTTTTTCACATTTTAAAACGTGTCTTTTTTAGACACAGAACAATGACGAAACAATACTATGTAGTTTTCCCAGAGTTTTCGTGAACTGCCCGCTGTGGTACATTCTTGTCAACGCCGCAATAGAAATTACGTCTGCAATCACAACTAATGCAAGCAAATTCATGCGGAATTCGGGCATGATGTAAGCTGTGGAGAGGAAAACTCTAAAGTTCAGTGCACCAGCGTTAAAGTTCATCGCGCCCATCATTAGCGAAACTACTGAAAGCACGACGCCCACGTAAATGGACGACTTCTGATTAATCTTGAACAATAAAACATACACCATAGCCAAAGTGGGACCATAATACGCTAACGCGCCCAAGATGCCCAAAGGCCAACCTAACGGGTTAATCTCCGTTGCAAACCTAGTCACGTCTATGGCGTAGTAGGTTGTGGCAAGGTCGAATGCCCAACACGCCAACGCAACCCCCTGTAGTGAGAACAGTATGTTTCTTTGTTTTTCGTGTCGGTCAACTTTTTCCGTGTTGACATGCCTTCCGTTTAGCCTCAAAACTGCGGCGCCTGAGAGCGGAATAAGGAAAATCAAGAAGTAAAACAGCCCAAGCCAAGCGTCACCTGCCCCGACAAGTAGGATTACTATGAAGACCCAGACAGCCGTTGCCATGGCTAAAAAGCCTTTGGCTAGACTCTTCAGTGCACTCGTGCTTGGATTTCCCCCATTAATAACTGGCGTATAGCGCGATTTAAGACTTACTACGGCTGAACTAACAATCCAAAATCCACACAGAACATACACAACAGCTTATAAGCACCATAGTTTACGTTGGAAACTGTTATAGGCACGTTCCACAGAAGCCTAACTAAACCGCGGAAAGGCGAAAAACATGAACGGCAAACTTGCGCCCATAGGCGAGAGAAAAAAGATAGCGCTCATAGCTCACGACAACAAAAAAGCAGACTTGCTTGAATGGGTCAAATTCAACATAGGTACCCTGCGCATGCATGAACTCTTTGCCACGGGCACCACAGGAGAAATTCTAGAAAAAGAACTCTGCTTAAACATCACTAAACTGCAGAGCGGACCTTTAGGCGGCGACCAACAAATAGGCGCACGCATAGCCGAAGGCGCCATAGATTTTTTGATTTTCTTCTGGGACCCCCTGGAGCCCCAATCACATGACCCCGACATCAAAGCTCTGCTACGTGTAGCTGCAGTGTGGAACATACCTGTAGCCTGCAACCGCGCTTCCGCAGACTTCATCATAAGCTCCCCACTGATGGATAAAGATTACCCGCGTATGCTACCAGATTACGACACCTACAGGCACCGATACAGAAACAAGCAAACTTAACTTGGCAGTTCCTTTTTCTTCCGCCGAGGCAAACGTTATTAACACTCAACATCAACCCTATGGCGGTGAACATGCTGTGAAGTCCAAGCTTCAACCACCCATGATAATTATTAACTTTAAAACTTACTTAGAAGCCACAGGAAAAAAAGCTGTTGAACTCGCAAAACAAGCTGAAAAAGCCAGCAAAGAAACAGGCATATACATCGCTGTGGCACCCCAATTCGTCGACATAAAAGCCGTCGCCGAAGCCGTTGAAATCCCCGTTTTCGCCCAGCACATTGACCCCATAAAACCAGGCAGCAACACGGGACATGTTCTCGCTGAAGCTGTCCAACAAACAGGCGCTGTCGGTACCCTCATAAATCACTCGGAAAGGCAAATGAAACTTGCAGACATAGACGCCGTAATAAAAATCGCAAAAGAACACAACCTCATAAGCTGCGTGTGCACAAGTAACCCGCCAATCAGCGCAGCCGTAGCCTACCTAACCCCCGATATCATCAGCATCGAACCACCCGAACTCATCGGAACAGGCGTCGCCGTCTCCACAGAACAACCCGAAGCCGTCACCAACACAATCAAACTCGTCCGCAAAGTCAACAATGAAGCCGTAATTCTCTGCGGCGCAGGCATAAGCCACGGCGAAGACGTCAAAGTAGCCCTGAAGCTTGGAACCCAAGGCGTACTCGTCGCAAGCGCCATAGTAAAAGCCAAAGACCCCTACACAATAATCCGCGAGTTCGCAGACGCAACAAAAACACATTAAAGCTGGGAAGTTTCGTGAAAGTCGAAGCCGAATGCGCCAGTTGCCTTCTCTCCAGAGGCATGGCAGAAACCTACATGGCAACCACTAACCCCGCTTTGCGCTTCAGAACTGCTGCTGAACTCATTAAACTTTTAAACCGAGAATTCAAACCCACCTCCGTCGCAGCAGACCTTGGCACCAAACGAGACCGCCTAATACGTCAACTCACAAGCAACCCTGACCCATACCAGCGAACAAAAAAGCTAAGCAATCAAAAAGCCTTAGAACTTCTTCCTTACGCTCACAAACTTATCGAAGAGGGCTACAACCAGCAGGACCGCTTCAAAAAAGCCTGCTTATGTGCTATAGTCGGCAACATCATGGAATTTGACATCCCCGGGCACAGCTTCACCCTCAAAGACCTGCGCAAAACAGTCAAAGACGCAGCTAAAGACCTCTTTATAGACGATGTGGAAAAAGCGTACGAGTTGGCAAACAAAACAGGCAAAGTCCTCTATTTGGCAGATAACGCAGGCGAAATCGTCTTCGACACCCTGCTGGTGGAGCAGTTGAAAAACATGGGTATTCACGTTACCTACGTGGTGAAAAGCGCGCCCGTCATAAACGACGCCACTATGGAAGATGTCGCGTTCTCGGGTATGGATAAACTTGCTGACGAAGTGCTGACCACAGGCGCAGACGCCGTCGGTTTACAGTTAAAGCTAGTTTCGCCTGAGTTTCTTAAAGTCTACGAAGACGCTCCCTTGATTTTTGCCAAGGGCATGGGGTACGCTGAAACCTTAACTGAATACAAACTCAAAAAGCCGCACTTCCTGATGTTCCGCACCAAATGTCAGCCAGTCGCAAACTATTTCTGTGCCCCACGCGGCAAGAATATTGCGAAGCTGATGCCGTAAATGAACCTACCCACTTTGAAGTTAGCTCAGGAGCTTTCACGGTTTGACGAAGCCCTCAAAAAAGAGTGGCTGGTCACCAACGGGCTTGGCGGCTACGCATCCAGCACCGTATTGGGCGTGAACACGCGGAAGTACCACGGCTTACTTGTAGCTGCGCTGCATCCGCCAGGCGACCGAACAGTGTGCCTCGCCAAACTGGATGAAGAAGTGCAAGTGGGCAACAAAGTTTACATGCTGGGCGCCAACGAGTTTCAAGAAACTTTTTTCCCTAAAGGCTTCATACACCTCAAAGAATTCTCGGTTTCGCCCTTTCCAAAATACACCTACAGCATAGAGAACATTGAAGTGCAAAAAACTGTTTTTATGCTTCAAGGAAAAAACGTTACAATCACAGTTTACAACGTGACAAACGGCACAAACGCTGAAGTTATGGTTAGAGTTTTTCCGCTTTTAACCTGCAGGCACTTCCACTCGGTCATCGACAAATCCGCGACCCCGTTAAAATTCACTCAACAGCAAATCAGCCCCCGCGAAGTGCAATTAACCTTCAACCAGCCGAAAGCATCCATAGCCGTTCGGACAACCAGTGGCGAATTCCATGAAAAACCCAACTGGATAGAGCGACTGCGTTACCGCTTAGAGGTGATGCGCGGAGAAAGCAGCTCCGACGACTGTTACCAACCTGGCTATTACGAACTGAATGTTCCAAAGAGCAGCAAAGAAAAATTTGCCGTAATCGCAGCGGCAGGCGAAAGTAGCCAGCAAAACGCCCAAACTTTAGGCACAATCGGCACTGACATAGCCGAAGTTGACAGCTTGTTCAAACAAGAAACTGAACAAAATAGCATTTTGCTGACTGATTTTTATGGGTCGCACCCTGCAGCGTCCCCGAGTGACTGGTTAAGCTGGATTCTCTTAGCCGCAGACTCCTTCACAGTCAAAGGCTCAGACAACAAAAGAAGCGTCATAGCGGGATACCACTGGTTTGAAACATGGGGACGAGACACGTTCATTTCCCTGCCTGGCTTGATGCTGACAACTGGCAAGTTTGAAGACGCCAAAAACGTGCTCGCAAATTTTAATGCCCACTGTAAGCAAGGTTTGATTCCGAACTTCTTGGCTGACCAGTCGGGGCAAGCCGCGTACAACACGGTTGACGCCACATTATGGTATGTTAACGCGGTTTTGCAGTACCTCAAGTATACAGGCGATTTTGAATTCGTTCAAAGCCAGCTTTGGAACAACCTAACAGACATCATTGAACAACACGCAAAGGGCACCAGCTTTGGAATACACTTAGACAGCGACGGTTTGCTTGCGCATGGCGAACGGCTCACGTGGATGGATGCCGAAGTAGCTGACAAAGCAGTCACGCCCCGAGCAGGAAAAGCCGTGGAGATTCAAGCGTTATGGTACAACGCACTGAAGACTGCGCAACTGCTGGCTGAAAGGTTTAGCGAAAAAAGTTTAGCCGAAAACTATGCGGAAATGGCGGAAAAATGCAGAAAAAGTTTCGCCAAGAAGTTCTGGAGCAAAGAAAGAAACTGCTTGTTTGATGTGGTGGGCGAGTTTGGGGTGGATGCTTCTTTGCGACCTAACCAGATTTTCGCTGTGGCACTAGATTTCACGATGCTTAACCCTGAAGAAGACAGAAAAATCGTTGACGCCGTGCAACGGGAACTCGTTACTCCGTATGGTTTGCGCACTCTGGAACGCAAAGACCCCAATTACAGGGGAACTTGTTGGGGGAGCAGGCAAAGCAGAGACGCAGCGTATCATAACGGCACCGTGTGGCCTTGGCTTCTTGGACCGTTCATGACGGCGTTTCGCAAAACTAAATGTTCCATGGACCAAAATGCAAAGTTAGCCACCAGCAGCTTTGTTTGGCCTTTGTTCACGAGGCAAATCTCGCGGGCATGCTTGGGAACCATAACCGAAATCCTTGACGGCGACCAACCTCATACCACAAGGGGCTGCATTTCTCAGGCGTGGAGCGTCGCGGAGCCTTTGCGGGCTTATGCGGAGGATGCCCTGCAGGTTAGACCGAAGTATGAAAAAGAAGTTTTAGGTTTTTAGGGTTTGGATGGTTTTTTTGAGTTCTGCGGCTGCGGTTTCAGGCGGAACCGTGTTGATGTACATACCTGTGCTTTTCTCGAATCCTGCCCAAATGGATAGCTTCGGGTAGACTTCAAGGTGCCAGTGGTAATACTCTTGGGCGTCTTTGTTTATGGCTAAGTGGAAGCCGTAGTTGTAGGGTGGGTCATTCACCAAATCCTTCAAGCCTGTCAGGGTAATTTTTAGAATTTCTGCAAATGCTTGTGTCTCTGACTCTGTGAGGTCAAGGAAGCTGGGGCTGTGGCGTTTGGGGACTACCCAGAACCCCATGGGGTAAACACTTGCGTAAGGCGCAAAAACCGTGAAATGCTCATTTGCTGCTATGAATCGGGGGGTTTGGGTTTCTTGCTTTATGAGGTCACAGAAGACACAGCTTTTGTGGTTATTCCAGTAGGTTTTGCTTGCCACCATTTCGTCGTTTACGGTTTTGGGAATGAACGGTGTTGCGATTATTTGGCTGTGAGCATGTGAAAGGGAAGCGCCTGCTTCTAAGCCGTGGTTGCGGAAAACCTGCAGATACTTCACATAGGGTTTTGTGGATAGTTCGCTGAGGCGGTCTTTGTAGGCGTTTATCAGGTGGACCAGTTGGGGTAGTGATGCGTTGGCGGGGTGGTCGGTGTGGTTTGGGGATTCAACGAGGACTTCGTGGTGTCCAATGGCGTAGCCGAAGCTGTCACTTTCCATTATGTGTTCTGTGTCAGCTGGTTCTTTTGGGGGTGTAAAGGCGGGGTAGAGGTTGGGTATGCATCGGATTATCCAGTTTTTGTGGCGGAAGTCGCCTTCGTCTTTGTCCTTCCGTATGCCACCGTTGGAAGGCAAGTAAACCAGCACGGCAGGCGGGGTCATGTGTTCGTTGCCTGCGCACAGCGGGCAATTTGAGGTTTTGGCGGGCTCATTTTTTTGTTTGGCAAAGTCTACTGGTCTTCGGGCGCGTTCAGTGGCAATTACGACCCAGCGATCTAGGAGGTAGTCTTTTCGGAGTTCGTTGTAGGGCATTTAAGTGAGGCTCCTTGTAACGTAGATTTAGCGTAAGGGGCATTTTAGCGTTTCCAAAAAAGTCAACTGACGCAACAGATGCGGGGTTTGATTATCTTTAAAGTATCAGGTGGTCTAAGAGGACCTTTACTCCGATTGCTATTAGGATTAATCCGCCAGCGATTTTGATTTTGTTTCCAAAAAAGCTTCCTATGGCGCAGCCAAAAATAACGCCAACGTATGAAAGGGCGAACGTTACAATTCCAATCACAAGAATTGGCACCGCAATGGGTGTTTGGAGAAATGCAAAGCTTAAACCAACCATTAAAGCGTCGATGCTTGTGGCAACGGCTAAAGTCAAAAGTGAAGAGATTTTGAGTGTATTGTTTTTGCCGGGGTCTTCTTTTTTGGTTGAGTCATAAATCATCTTTGAGCCGATGAACGCTAAGAGACCAAATGCTATCCAATGGTCAATTCCCACAATCAAGTCGCTAAAGGTGAGACCCACCGACCAGCCAATCAGAGGCATGAGCATTTGAAAGATTCCAAAAGACGACGCCATCACAAAGGCAGTTTTCCGCTTTTGCTGTGTTGTGGTTATCCCAGTTGCGATTGAGACGGCGAAAGCGTCCATGGCTAAGCCAACAGCGATTAGGATTATTGTGGCGGCGTCCATTTTTGGCACTCTGTGGTTAGCTTCTCCCAAAAGTGTCTGCTACAATATAGGATTTGCCGTATTTTTCCAACGGTTTACGTTAGAAGCGTGAAGCTTCGGGTAGTTTTAGCTGAGGATTTTCGATTTTATCCTTGGTATGACATCCTTCTGCATCTGGGCGACACCGAAAGTTGTCATCCTGAACTTGTCGTCAGCGGTTTTGGCTACAACATCGTTTTTCACTAACTCTCCAAGGCGTGTGCTTGTTATTTTGCCGCTTTTACCCAGCCGTATCTGCAATTCATCCTTAGAGAGCGCATCGCCACCCGCAAAGTTGAGTTTACATCCAAGGTAGCTTGCCAGCAACCACAGCGCCAACGTCTCGTTATCCGTCAACTTGTTTTTGGGCGCCAGTACGTTTGGTCCTTCAGGGGAAAACGCTATTAAGCCTTCGCAGTCTTTTGCGAGACTCTGCAAATCAACGCTGAGCCAAAGCTTGCTGGCAACTTCAAAGGTGGGAATGAACTCACTGAAGAACCTGCTCAGCAGAAGCCACGTTTCCTCAGCAGACCCCTGAAACGTTTTTTCTACGTTCTTGTATTTGACCTGCACAGTGATGCCGTCGGGTTTTGGGGTCAACTCATTTTGCCTCTAATCTTCGTTAAAACGTCGTCTTCAACCCATTTCTCGCCCTGAATGGTCAGCTTGAACTCGGGTTTGGATGGATCAGGTTTGAAAACTTGCCCCCTCTTGGTCATTTCGTTTAATCGTGCGGGAACCATACTTTTGATGCCGCTTGACTCCAGAAGCTTCTGAATTTGTGCCGCCGTATTCTTTCGGTCATCAGACGCGTACAGAACCAGCCCTACCGCCTCGTAGTGGGTAAGGTTCTCCCGCGTCACGATAACTGGACCTTCTGTAGTGGGTTCAACAATACCCTTCAGCTGTGCGCCCGAAGGCACAAGTTTGTTCGTTACGAAGTCAGACATTTTCTCCACGAAGTTCTCAGGGATGCTTTCAAGCATGTTCAGAATTTCCTGCGGCGTGTCAGCTTCGATTGTGACTTCGCCAAATGACGTTTTTATGTGTGCTTCAATACGTTTCATTCTTTTATTCGCCTTTTGCGTTTTTCTTTTCAGCTAAAATGTAAACAAAACCTGTATTCGTGTTCCACCGCTTAACCAGTCCCTTCTCAGCTAATGCTTCAAGAATTGAAGGCAAAACGAGCCCAGGATACTTGAGGTTGTTGAATTTCATGACTTCTTGTAGCTCTTCCATGGTTCGGGGTCTCCATTTGCCCCAGTCACTGTCCAGAGCTTTCAAAATGGCGTCCTCCGCGCGCTCCGTTGCAGCTATCTTCGGGTAGCTTTGGGTAGGCGCTTCAGAAGAGGTGTTGGTGGCTTCTGAGGTTTTTACGGTGATTGTTGCAATGGTTTTAGGCTTTGCGCTTTCAAACGCTTTGTTAATGTTAGCTATGAGTGTTGGAAGGTTCTTCACGGTTTTCATAACTTCACTGTGGGTTCCGCTGAGTTCCACTTCGTACTCGCCGATTTTGACGCGTATTGAGAAACCTTCCTTTTTCTCTTCTACCAATTTTTTTTGCACGTTAATCCACGCTATACAACAGTGCTTTGCCTTTTTAGGATTTTTGCTACAAAAATGTCAAACCAGAAAAAATAAAGGAAAAGTTTGTTTTTCAACTCAGTTTTTGCTTGACTAATTCGCTGACATCATTGGGTTTTGCTTTGCCTCTGGCTTCCTTCATAACTAAACCCATCAACATGCCAAAAGCGTTTTTCCCAAGCTTCTCAATCGACTGCTTGTTCTCTGCCATAACACGGTCAACGAGCACAGTTATTTCTTCTTTTGACAGCATTTTCAAACCCAACGCATCCACCGCATCACGAACTACTTTGCCTTCATTTTTTGACAGCCAAGCAAAAACGTCGGACACTGCCTCCTTGGCAAGCTCACCTGAACCGATGCGTCTGAACATCTCCCTGATTTGCTCGTCAGCTACGTTCTCAACTGCGATCCCATCGCGCTTTAGCGCCTTCAAACTTTCCGTCAGAAACACAGCAACAGTTGTGGCAGATACATCGCTCTCTTTGACGATGTTCTCAAACAATGTGTTGTACTCTGAGTCAACAATCTGCGTAGCCAACTTTTCATTCAAACCGTACTCTTTTGCCAAACGCTGCAGTTTCTTTTCCGCAGACTCAGGCAAATTCTCACGGACGTGCTCCACGAACTCACTTGTAATCAACGTTGGCGGAATGTCCGTTTCAGGATACATCCTTGCAGCGCCAGGTCTTGGACGCATGTACCGCGTGGTTCCATCTTCTTTTGCAGTGCGCGTTTCAGCAGGGACACCCGTTAAAATTTCTCGGGCCCGCTCCACAACGGCTTTCAAAGCATCCACAGTGTTCTCAGCAGTATCCGCCACAAAAACCACCGCGTCCTCAGCACCAGCAGAAACTGCTTTTCTTAGTGCTTTGACTTCTTCGGTGGTTACGCCGTAGTTGGGCATCTCGTCAGTGTGAAATATGCCGCCCACTCTGCCCCAGAACTTCGCGCGGTCAGACAATTCCGTGCCTATGCGGAAATTGGGCGCTAACTCGCGCTTCAGGAAACCTGCGAATCCTGTGAGTTTTAGGGCTTTGACGACGTTTTTCTTGTCTATCGCTT
Organism: Candidatus Bathyarchaeota archaeon; assembly: GCA_937873375.1. Classification (GTDB taxonomy): domain Archaea; phylum Thermoproteota; class Bathyarchaeia; order Bathyarchaeales; family Bathycorpusculaceae; genus JADGNF01. Next base: position 24,259 of record CALMWK010000086.1, on the reverse strand, counting down.
TTTTGATGACTTTGCATTTTGTGTCTTTGAATACATCTGTGGCGTCGACTATGTCTTCTTTGATGTCTTGGGCTTTGACGCCTTTGCTGGTCAGTTCATCTTTTGCGGTTATGAGGTTCAGTTGACGTTGAACCTCGTACTCCACCACCGTAGAAATCAAATCCAACGCCTGAACACCCTTAATCTCCACAAGTGCCCCATTTGGCAGCGACACGTTCAAGTCTTGACGTATTGTACCCAAGCCCCGCATAACTTTGCCCGTATCTCTGAGAATCCTACCAATCGCCAAAGCCACTTCCTGAGCTTCCATCGGCGAGTAAATCACAGGCGCCGTCGCAACCTCGATTAGTGGAATGCCTAAGCGGTCTATGCGGTAGCGAATTATTTTCCCATCAGCTTCAGTACCGATTTTCCGCGCAGCATCTTCCTCCAAACTTGCCGCTTGCATCGGAATAACTTTCTCGCCAACCTTAATCCAGCCATCTAAGGCAACAATGCAGGTTCGTTGGAACCCCGTTGTGTTGGAGCCATCTATGACGGTTTTGCGCATGACATGCACTTCGTCGACGGGCTGCATGTTCATCATTAAAGACGCCGTCAGCACCGTTTCTACGGCTTCCTTGTTCAGCGGGTGCGGTGGTTCCTCATCCATTTCGACGAGGCAAGCGGTTTCGCGGTTTGCTTCGTAGAGGACTTTGACGCCCTTCTGAAACTCAAAGTACGCTGACGGGTCTATTTGTCCCAGTTCGCTTTGGGTGGGTCGGAGCCTGCGCAGAAAAACCATTTGCGGCTCATCCTTAAACAGCATGGGCGGGCAACTGCAGAACAGTTTTGAGGCGGTGGCTAGTTGCTGGTGAATTTCTAAGCCGACTTTTAACCCGACTTTGGCGTAGTCCACTGCCATTTTAGGCTCCTCCCTCTTTGATTTGCGTCTCCTGCGGAAGCGTCCGCGGCGAAAACTCGCCCGCAACATTGGTTTTGAACAGCTTCTTTGCTTCTTCCACGTCGCGGTTTTGTCCAAGTGTCCACATGAGTTTCACCAGAGCCGTTTCAGGGAACATATCATCGCATGGAATAACGCCCAGCGAGAGCAGGTCGCGTCCTGTGTCGTATACGTTCATGTTTACGCGTCCCCAAATGCACTGCGATGCCAACGCAACAATCACGCCTTGGCTAACCACGTTCTGTATGGCTCCAAAACAGCGCGCGCTCACGTGTCCCAAGCCTGAGCCTTCCAGAAGTATACCTTTCACGTCTCTTTCCGCGTACCAATCAATCAGAGAAGGGTCAAAACCAGGATAAAACTTTACTAACGCAACTTTCTCGCTGAAATTCGGCTTCAAAACAAGCTGAGCTGAGGGGTCACGTTTCCTGTAATCTGTTGTTAGCATGGTGACTTCGTTGTTGTCGGCTGTTCGCGCGATTGGCAGACCATTTACGGGTTTGAAGGTGTCTCTTCGGCTGGTGTGGCACTTGCGCACTTTGGTTCCGCGGTTAAACGAGATAGTCGTGTCTGCCACGGTCTCATGCATAGCAACAACAACTTCAGCGAATGGCCCATACGCTGCCGCTTTCACGGCGCCGATTAGGTTTGTGGCTGCGTCCGAGCTGGGGCGGTCAGAACTACGCTGCGCACCAACCACTATTACTGGAACGGGTAGGTTCTGCAACGCAAAACTCAGCGCCGCAGCAGTGTAAGCCATGGTGTCCGTGCCATGCGCTATGATTACGCCTTTTGCACCCTGCGCGATGTGTTCGGCGACGGTTTGGGCGATTTTTGTCCAGTGCTTCTGTGTGATGTTTTCGCTGTAGATGCTGAACAGAATTTGCGTGTCTACCTGTGCAAGGTCGGCTAGTTCAGGGACGACGCCGTACAAGTCGCTGGCGGAAATCGCTGAACGGACAGCGCCTGTGCGGTAATCCACGCGGCTAGCTATGGTGCCGCCAGTGCTCATAATCACGATTTTTGGCAGTTCCTCTCTCTGTGGTGGAAGTGGAGGTGACGCAAAACTGGGCTTGACCCCTTTGCCGACTTTTTCGATTTTCACGTTTGCTGAGAGGCGGATGCCGACGTTGTAGCCGCTCTTCAACTTAACAACTACGTGCTTGTTGTTGCCAGATTCTGAACGGGGAATCAAGATGCCCTCGTAGGTTTTGCCGTCTCCTGTAACACGAACTATGTCGCCTACTTCGCATCCTGCCTTTGTCAGCGCTTCTAGCGCTTCGCCCTTGTAACCCAAATTTGCTTCATTTTGGCTCATGCTTCAGTTCCTCAGAGATTTTTTGAAACGTAAACTCCATCACGGCTGTAACCAAACCGCATGTAATACTTCTTTGTGCCTAACGCACTTATAACTAAAAGCTTCTTTAAATCATAAAATTCTTTTGCCACACGCTCTGCCTCGCTGAGCAGAACTGCGCCGTAGCCTTTGTGCTGCCATGCCGTGGCTGAATGTTTGCCTACAGGTACCAGTGGACCGTAAACGTGAAGCTCCCGCACAATAGCCGAAGGAACAGCTGTGATTTCGGGTCTGTGCGCTTTCGCGGATGGCACACGCAGGCGCAAGTAGCCAATTAAAACGTCGTTTTCGGGGTCTTCCGCTGACAAGAACACTTCCTTGCCCTCCGAAGCCTCGTATGTGGTGGATGTGATTTTGACTTTGTCCAAGTCAGGCTTAACATTGTTAACCGCGGCGCGGTGTCCAACTTCCCTGCATCGGATACACCTGCATCTTTCGCCTTGCTCTGCGAGTGTTTGGTGCACTATTTGGTGCAGGTTGCTTTTGTTGACGCCCGCCGTTATCAGCTGCGCTGGAATGTCCCGCTGCACACGCATGACACGAACCCAAGGAGGAATCGTCTTTGTAACTTCAGCAATTAGCTCTGCTGCTTCCTCGGTGGAGTACGGCTTGTAGATGCCTTTTTTGTGCCATTGGCTGACTTTTGTGCCGTCTATGACGAGGCACGGATAAATTTTGATCATGTCAGGCTTGAATGCGGGGTCGGTGAACACTGTTTTGAAGGCGTCTATGTCTTTTTGGCGGTTTGAGCCAGGCATTCCAGGCATGAGGTGGTACACGATTTTTAACCCAGAATCTTTTGCGATGCGTGTGGCTTCTTTTACGTCGGCGACTGTGTGGGTGCGTTCGACTAAACGGTAGATTTCGTCGTCGGGGTTCTGAACGCCTATTTCCACGCGTGTTACGCCCATGTTCAGCATGGCGTCTATGTGGGGTTGTTTTGCCCAGTCAGGGCGGGTTTCAACCGTTATGCCTACGTTGCGTGTTTTGCTGTTTTCAGCATTGGCTTTTGCCTCTTCCAAGCTTGCTGATTCTTTTTCGGTGATTGCGTCTAGGCAGCGTTGGATGAACCACGTTTGGTACTCTGGCGGCGTTGATGGAAATGTTCCACCCATGATTATGAGTTCTATTTTGTCCACGTTGTGCCCAATTGCTGTAAGTTGGTCTATGCGGCTACGAACCTGCAAGTAAGGGTCATAGTTGTTTTGCACTCCACGAAGCGCTGCTGGTTCATGCCCCGTGTAGCTTTGGGGTGCACCGCGGGTGGGTCCTCCTGGGCAGTAAGCGCAGGGTTCAGGCTGCGGGCACGGCTGCGGTTTAGTCATGACAGCAACGACTGTGACGCCTGAGAGGGTTCGGGCGTTTTTTCTGCGCAAAATAGGTAAAAGTACCCGTTTTTCTTTCAGGGTCAACGCTGCTATTATGTTGGTGTTTGACGGAATCTTGTGCAGGTGGTGTTTTGCAGCAACTTCAAGTTTGAGGCGGTGTACATCGTTAGAGGTAGGTTTAGGTAAAAGCAGTAAAGCAGTTATGATTTCTCGGGCGGCGTTGTCTTTATCCAAGATGCGGGTACCGAGTTAAAAGTTCGGTTTACTGATACATAAACTACGCTAGACTTGAAGAAAAATTGTGCTTGAAAAGTGTGGTGATTTAACGCTTACATCCAGTTTTGTCCAGGCTTGCGTTGTAGAACTACGCGTTTTTCGTAGTTTCGGCGAGTCCTGTTTTTTGGGCTTGCCTTTGTGTGTTCTTGCGCCTGGATTTTTGGTGTTTGCGCTCGGACTTTTCCAGCTTTGGATAGTGAACCGTGAGTTGGCATTATATTCGACCTGTTTGCAGAATAAGAAGAAATGTAGCACTTAAACCTTTACCTGAATAATGCGCCATATGCCGAACTTTTTTATCGTAAACTTTATGGAGTGGCTAGAAGGGCAGCTTTTAAAGCATGCTTGGCTTATCGAATGGAGAAACCTGTTCGGTTAACTTGAGTGAGAAAGATGAGTCTGTGCGAGTTGGAGCTTCGGGGCGTAAAATTACCTGACAAAGAAACCTTTCTTGGTGATTTGACGGCTCAACAGATTGTTGAAAAAATATGCACATTTCATGAGCGGCTGCAAAACGAATCACATTTGGGGGTTGCCCCGTTTGCTGAAAGCTACTTTCTTAACCTAATGGCTCTTTACCCTGTTAGTATGTGCAATCCCAACATGACAAAAAAGCTAAAACTCGTTGTCGCCCTGTTCTACTTCGGCAGCAAACCAACCGAAGATACCAAGAAAGTTACTGAGGAAGACCCGAAAATTAAAGAACTCTTCCCCAGAATAAAGCCCAGCCCAATTCATCCCGAATATAGCTTTGATGAGTTGGCATTGATTTTTGACAAAAGCAAATCCGCAATCACGGAAGCGGTAAGGCAAAAACAGGAAGAAGCCCAGATAATGCTGGAAGAAGCTAAACTGCGCTGCGAGTTAAAGAAAACTGCGTCAGAGAGGCTTGCAGAAGAAGAAAAAGGTAGATTGCCTTAAGGCGAGCCTGTTCTTGTTGTGTTGTCGTTATTCTCTGATGTGCCCTCTACCCAGAACAAAGTACTTCGTCGTAGTCAAATGCTGAACGCCCATAGGACCTCTGGCATGCAGTTTCTGGGTACTAATGCCGATTTCTGCGCCTAACCCAAACTGGTTGCCATCCGTGAACCGTGTAGACGCGTTCCAGTAGACCGCTGCAGAATCCACTTCCTTGATGAAACGCAAGGCTTTATCGAAATTTGTCGTCAAGATAGCGTCAGAGTGCTTGGTGCCATACTTGTTAATGTGCGCAATAGCCTCGTCTAAGTCCTTCACAACTTTCACGCCAATTATCAAGTCAAGATATTCCGTACCCCAGTCCTCTTCCGTGGCAGGTTTCACATGTGGAAATATCTTTTGTGTTTGCTCGCAGCCTCGGACTTCAACTTTTTTTGATCTAAGCACCGCGATTACACTGGGCAGGAAACGTTCTGCGATTTTGCTGTGAACTAACAGTTTCTCAGCAGCATTACATGTTCCGGGTCTTTGGCATTTTGCGTTAATGACTATGGGGATTGCTTGGTCTAAATCGGCGTCTTCTTCAACGTAAATATGGCAGTTTCCCGTTCCCGTCTCGATAACGGGTATGCGTGACTTCTCAATGGTTGCCTTAATCAGTTCTGCGCCTCCACGGGGAATAAGCACATCCACGTACTCGCGCATCTGCATAAACTCCTCTGCCACCGCACGGTCAGGGGAACCAACCACCTGAATCGCATCCGCAGGCACACCTGTACCCGTTAAAGCTTCACGGAGAACTTCGCCGATGGTGACATTACTGTTTAGGGCGTCTGAGCCGCCCCTGAGAATCACAGCGTTACCTGACTTAATGCAGATACCCGCAGCATCCGAAGTCACGTCAGGTCTTGACTCGTAAATCACGCCCACAACACCCATAGGCACGCGCACCTGCCCCATAATCAAGCCGTTGGGTCGAGTCCACGTGCGTTCAATGGCGCCCACAGGGTCAGCTAATCCACCTACTTCGCGCAGGCAACGCGCCATGGTAGCAACTTTTTTCTTATCCAACGCTAAACGGTCCAGCAGGGCAGGTTTTAATCCTCGGGCTCTTGCCGCTTCCGCATCCTGCCTGTTCGCTTCTAGGATTCTGTCTGTGTTTGCTTCCAACGCATTAGCCATGCGGCACAGCACGTTATTTTTCGTTTCAGATGAAAGCTTCGCCATTTCGTAAGAGGCAGCTTTTGCTCTCTTGCAGATTTCAAGTATTGTGCTCATTTTTCTCCCTCAATAAGGTGAATGTTCCTATGTTCAATAACTTCTTTGGGGCACTTAGACCCAAGCTTCTTTTTTACCTCAGTTACTTGCAACCCTTTAATTAGGTTTAACTCCCCACTGGTAATATTCGGGTTTCCCTTCGCAAACTCCACGCCCTCTTCGTCAACAAGACTGACCACGTCGCAAGCTTTGAAGTGCCCCACTACTTTTGTGACGCCCACAGGCAAAAGGCTGGAACCTTCCAAGATGGCTTTTTTGGCGCCCTCATTAACGTAAATTTGCCCCTTCACCGCGGCGCCGTAGGCTATCCACCGTTTGATTGCTTTCATTTTTGTTTGGGGCTTAAAGTAAGTGCCCACTTTTTTTCCCGCGAGAATGTCAACGATTACGTTTTCCCTTCTGCTGTTAGCGATAACCAAGGGTATGCCTGAGGTAGTCGCTATCTCAGCAGCTTTGACCTTGCTCTGGATGCCCCCCCTACCCACCTTGCTTTTCCCGTTCAACGAATTCTTCAACTCAGCTGTAATGTTCTCGACAGTTTTTATCATGACAGCGTCAGGATTCGACGGGTCACTTGTGTACAAGCCGTCAACATCTGACAGAATAACCACGAGGTCGGCACCTATGGCGTTAGCCACCAGCACCGACAATATGTCGTTGTCGCTAAAGTTCACCTTGTAGCCCTCGTTTACGGGCATAAGTTCGTCCACGCTGGTGACGTCGTTTTCGTTAATTATCGGAACCACATCCAGCTTTAAGAGCATGCCAAGCACGTTGCAGGTGTGCACGTATGAGGCGCGGTTCGACAAGTCCTCCGCTGTCAACAGAATCTGTGCCACTTTCAAGCCATGTTGCCTGAAGAGCTCGCGGTACTTTGCCATAAGCACACTTTGCCCAGCCGCCGCAGCCGCCTGCTGGAAAACAACATCTTGAGTCTTCCCAGAAGTGCCCAACTCAGCGATACCAGCAGCTACAGCGCCAGAAGTTACGAAAACTATCTTGTCGCCACTTTTCACGGCAGCCGCTATCTGGGCGGCTAGTTTAGCCATTTCTTTTGTATCCAGCTTTCCTTCGCTAGTGGTTATGCCGCTGGTTCCAACCTTAACCACGACTAATCTTTGAGGCATTGGGCATCCCTTATGTTACAAAGTGTACGCAACACTTGGAGATATGTCCATCTGCCTTAAAAATCCAATCCTACAAACTCCACAGTTGCAATTCCTACTAAATGATACATTAAACAGCTGTAAAGGTAATCATGGAAAACACATATAAATCAAACAGGATAACGAATTATAATTCAGGTCGTTTGAAAATGGTACTGCCCCTTCAAAGTGTATTCGGGATAACCGTTTTTGATTCACCAACTGTCTTTTGGATTGCGCCAATTGCCGGCGTCCTCGCTATTGTGGTTTCGCTTTTACTTATGCGTCGCATAGGCAAAATGAGTTCAGGTGGACCTAAAGCCGTCGAAGTCGGCGACGCCATACGCGAAGGCGCCTACGCATTTCTCAAAAGACAATACAAAACCATAGCAGCCATCACGGTTGTCCTCTTTGTCTTGCTTGCATTAGCACTTGGCATAGACACGGCTATCGCGTTCATCGTGGGCGCCGTTGCCTCCCTAGCAGCAGGCTACATAGCCATGGACAACGCCACCAAAGCAAACGTCCGCACTGTAGCCGCGGCCAAAAACGGTGCAGAAGCAGCCCTCAAAACCGCTTTCTACGGCGGCGCAACCATGGGTTTTGCCGTTGTGGGCCTCTCGCTTTTAGGCGTAAGTTTTCTCTTTCTTATCTATGGCGGTTATGGGTCACTTTTTGGTAACCACGCAATTGCGGAAGCTGCTGATCTGGGGAGAGCTGCTGCAACCGGAATCGTCGGCATGGGTTTTGGTGCATCATTAATTGCGCTATTTGCACAGTTAGGCGGCGGCATCTACACCAAAGCTGCAGACATCGGCGCGGACCTCGTCGGCAAAGTTGAAGCCGGCATCCCCGAAGATGACCCACGCAACCCTGCCTGTATCGCTGACAACGTAGGAGACAACGTCGGAGACAGCGCAGGCAGAGGTGCAGACCTCTTCGAATCCGCCACAGGCGAAAACATCGGCGGCATGATCATAGGTGGCTTAATCAGCGCAGCCACAGGAAACCTAATCTTCCTAATCTTCCCGCTTATTGCTCGAGCACTGGGAATATTTGCTACCCTTATCGGCATGCCCTTTGTGAAACTTAATGAGGCAGAAGCGAAACACCCAATGAAGGCACTCAGAAAAGGGCTCTTAGTTACAACTATAGTGTCGGCGATTCTATTCCTTATAGCGACAATCTTCTTCCTAGGCAACATGTACCTATACTTCTGCTTGCTCTCAGGACTTGTTGCCAGCGTCACTATTGATTACATTACTGACTACTACACTGGACGAGACCGCGGACCAGTAAAGAAAATAGCCAAAGCCAGCGAAACCGGAAGCGCAACCAACATCATCACAGGCATTGCCGTCGGGCTTGAAACAACAGCGTTACCCATAATCTCGCTAGTCATAGCCATCATAGCCTCCTACTGGTTCGGCACACAATTCGCCATACAAACAGGCATAGACCCCTTCATCGGAGGCATCTACGGCACAACGCTTGCAACCATGGGTATGCTGGCAGTAATGGGCATGGTTCTTGCCTTAGACGGCTTTGGACCAATCGCTGACAACGCTGCAGGCATAGCTGAGATGTCCGGTGAAAAAGGTGCAGAAGAAACCATGGAAGCTCTCGACGCCGTAGGCAACACCACCAAAGCGTTAACCAAAGGATTCGCCTTGGGCTCCGCCCTACTCGCCGCACAATTGCTCTTCCAAACATATAGCCAAGAAACCATATCGTACGCCGCAAAAGTCCACTGGGTCCTACCAATAGAGCCACTGAACTCCTCCGTGCTCATATTCAACATCTCCAATCCAGCAGTACTCGTAGCTGGCTTCATTGGTGCAATGATGCCTTTTCTGTTCTCCTCACAAGCCATTAATGCAGTCGGCAAAGCAGCCTCAGAAATGGTCGCCGAAGTTCGGCGTCAATTCAGAGAAAAACCGGGTATCCTGCAAGGAACTGAGAAACCAGACTACGGTAGAGCTGTAGACATCAGCACCAAATCCGCGCTTAAAGGCATGGTCATGCCAGCCTTAGTGGTCCTAGTCGTCCCAATAATCGTCGGTATACTCTTAGGACCCATTGCAGTCGGAGCACTCGTCATCGGTGCCACCTTAACGGCTGTTCCACTGGCACTGTTCATGAACACAGGCGGAGGTGCATGGGACAACGCCAAGAAATACATCGAAGCAGGCAACTTAGGCGGCAAAAACAGTCCAGCCCACCAAGCTGCAGTCGTAGGAGACACAGTTGGCGACCCACTGAAAGACACAGCAGGACCCAGCTTGCACGTACTAATTAAGCTGCTCAGTACGCTGTCAATCGTTTTCATACCGCTGTTCATAAACTTGCTACATCTGATATAGGTGCCCAGTATTAGCTGTCAAAGTGGATAAATCAAGAAAAGGGAAATAGCGGAGTTACCTAAGCAGGTTAGGGGCCCTTGTTTTCTTTTTCTTCGTCAATTAAGCCTTCTTGCCTTATTTGCTGAGCAATTTTCCTGCCAAAATCGGTTAAGCAATAAATTTTGTAGGTGTTTCTGCCGTTTCTTGAGACTCGTATGTCCTCATTCAAAAGTTGCGCATCACGTAGCAGTTCACAGTTTTTCAAATCTGAAGACGGCACCAGCATGCCTTCGCTTGATTCCAAATACCAAATGCACTGGTCTTTGTTATCTAACGCCGCTATGAGGTATTTTTTGAAGACGCCTACGCGACCTTGGATGTACTCCGAGAGGTAATCACCGAGTTTTGTAGACATAACCATCAACCAATTTGGGGTGGCAAATGAATTTAAGGTTTTCCAAACCAGCCACTTATCCAAAGAAACCCTGTTTTCCACAGCATATTTCTACCTCAACTCATACTTGAATAGCCAACTGAGATGCACACACGTGAAAATAACCGAGAAAAACCTGCACCAAGGCTTCATCAAAGTGGTTCCTGACTCCGCGGATGACCTTTGGCACCTCTACAACGTCATCTACGAGGGCGACGAGGTCTACGCTTATTCTTCGCGAGCCATAAAATCAGACACGGAAGCCTCCCGACCGAAAAGTGGGGAACGCGTCTCAGCCTTCATGGGCGTCACCGTTGAATCTGTTGGGTGGGACAAGTTTTTGGGTAAGCTTCGTGTTCACGGCATCATCTGCCACGCCCCAGACATAATTCCCACAGGCGCACACCACACCATAAGTGTTGCTTTGAATCAGCCTGTTACCATAGTGAAAAAGGAGTGGCCGAAACATGTGTTGGATAGGTTGCAGCGGGCAAGTGAAACCGAAAAAGCCCTGCTGATTGTAGCTATTGACGATGAAGGCTACGCCATCGCGGAGACTAAGCAGTATGGCGTCGAAGTCAGAGTGGACGAACGCATAAAGCTGCCCGGCAAGAAAGAAGCTGAGAAGCGAAGCGGCGCCACAAATGAATGTTTTAAACGTGTTCTTAGTAGCTTACGTCAGCTTTGGATGCCCACTCATAACTCTATAGTCATTTTGGGTGTAAGCTTCATGAAAAACGACCTCGCCAAGTACATTTCAGAACACGCCAGCGACATCTCAGCGTCAGTTGCAGACGTAAAAAGTGTCAACAACGGTGGCGTAAGCGGCATCTACGAAGCCCTCCGCTCAGGCGTTCTTCTAAGAGCAGCGCATCAGATGCGGGTTCTCGAAGAAACTGAAGTTATGGAAGAAGTTATGAAGCGGCTGGGTAAAGGCGACGCCACCGTTACCTACGGCGTTGTAGACGTTGAAAACGCTGTGACCATGGGTGCTGTGGAAAAACTGGTTCTGGCAGACACGATGCTACGGGAGTCCGAGAGGGACCATCGGTTAAGTTTGGAGAAAATCATGCGTGAAGTGGAACAACGCAACGGCGGCGTTACCGTGGTCAGCACTGAACATGAAGCGGGTTCCAAGTTGCTTGCTTTGGGCGGAATTGCAGGTTTACTGAGGTTCCCAGTTTACCGTTCAGATTCTCAATAAAAAAAAGTGTATTTCCGATGCAGAGTGCTTATAAGGTAGCCTATTATATACCCCTTTATATACCCCTTTATATATAAATGTACCAATACACGGGAATCTAAATGAGCAAAAGAAAACCGTTAATCTCCATCCAAAACATTGTAGCCTCCGTATCTTTGAACCAGAAAATTGATTTACAAAAAATTGTGGAAAAATTCCCTCAGACCGAATACAACCCCAGCGTTTTCCCCGGCTTGGTTTTCCGTCTGAAAAAACCCAAAACTGCCACTCTAATTTTCGGCACTGGCAAAATGGTTTGCACTGGCGCAAAATCCGAGAAAGAATCACGCAGCGCAGTGGAAAAAGTAGTCAAAGAGCTCCGAGGGCAAGGCATCCAAATAACCGAGAAACCGGTTGTTATGATCCAAAATATCGTTGCTTCCGCTGAGTTAGGCGGAGAAATTGACCTTGAAAGCCTCGTTTACAAGCTTGAACGGGTCATGTATGAACCAGAGCAGTTTCCAGGCGCGGTATTTAGAATGCCCGAGCCGAAAGTGGTTTTCCTAATTTTCAGCGCTGGAAAACTTGTCTGTGTAGGCGCCAAGAAAGAAGAACAAGTCTACGAAGCTGTTGACAAGATCCAGAAGTTGCTGGAAGAAAAAGAACTTATATACTACCCTGAAGCTGAAGGGGCGCACGCCAAAGCTTAGGCGTCGCTTTTTTGCCTTCTTCTCACCGCAGGGTTCTCGTCAGACAGATGTTTAAGTGCCATTTCGAAGGTTTCGTCAGGCGACAGCTCCCGTTTTATGAATGTGCCTGTTCTGCCTACGGCATCTCTTTTTAGTAACGCATGAACACGATCTAATACTGTCTCCACGGCGACTCCTAGAGTTTTTGCGGTTTGATCTTCGCGTCCAATGATGCTGCTTTCAACGTGCCCGTTCTCAGCGGGTTCGATGAGCATTAGTCGTTTGTCTACGCCTGCCACCCGCAAATTCTGCTTCAACTGTGCAAGGGTTACTTCGCCGCTGAACCTGTAAAACTCACGCTCCACATTTCGCATACGCATCAACGGAAACGAGACCGACGTTGCCTCGTCAAGTTCGATGTAGGCTTTCATGGCGTAAGACGGCGTTGCCTGAACCACCAAACGCGCGTTTACACGTATTTTTGCGGTTTCCAGTGCGGTTTCGATTTGGAAAGAGCTGGGGGGGTCAATTATGAAGATGTCTATGTCACTGGTTTTGGTTACGTCGCCGCGTGCTATGCTGCCGTGTACTATGGCTTGCAGGTGGAACCTTTCTAGTGCCGCGATTATTTGTGCGGCTTTTTCTCTGTACGTTTGCAGATAGTTCCAGCGTTCGCTGTCGTAGGTGACTTCTGTTATGTCTGGGCGCATGTCAGGCTTCTTGGTCAACTGAATCGTCTCTTCCAGTGAAATTAGGGTGAATGGTTTATTAGTAATTCGCCAATCAAAACTACTTAACGTGAATACTTCATGAGCCGAAACGCCGCGAAATGTACCGCGTGCAAACGCAGAACAGCTTTTTTCCATCGAATCTACAGTGGCGAGAGGCTCTGCAAACGGTGCTTCTCTGAATCCATAGAAAACAAAGTCAGAGCCACCATAACACGCTACAAAATGCTCAGCTACAACGACCGCATAGCCATCGCGGTTTCAGGCGGCAAAGACAGCATAACCCTACTGAATGTTCTTGCAAGTATGGAGCGGAAATTTCCAAGAGCTTCGCTTGTGGCAGTGACAGTTGATGAAGGCATAAAGGGTTATCGAGATGAAGCCTTGGAAATTGCGGCGGAAACCTGTAAAAAACTTAAAATTGAAAATCACAGTGTATCTTTTAAGTCGCTTTATGGCTTCACGTTAGATGAAATAGTTCAGCGGATGCGCGAACGAAAAAATGAATTGACACCTTGTGCTTTTTGTGGTGTGTTGCGCAGGAAAGCGTTGAACGTTGCGGCCTTAGAAGTTGGCGCGAACAAGGTTGCTACGGGGCACACGCTGGATGATGAAGTGCAGACTTCGCTGTTGAATGTTTTTCATGGGGATATTACGCGGTTGGCATCTGAAAAACCCGTTACTGACCAAGTACATCCGCGGCTGGTTCAAAAAGTTAAGCCTCTGTGCGAGATTCCTGAAAAAGAAAGCGCATTATATGCATACGTTAAGGGTTTGCCTTTTCAGAGTACACCCTGCCCGTACGCTTCAGAGGCGTTGCGCAACGACATACGCGTATTGCTAAACCAAATTGAAGAGCGGCACGCGGGAACCAAATTCACGGTTTTTAAGTCTCTGGAAAAACTACGCCCCGCCATAAGCAGCATCACGGAGAAAGGCGAATTTAAAGAGTGTAAAGAATGCGGAGACCCCTCAGTGGGCGAACTCTGCATGGCATGCCAACTGCTAAAACAAATACGCTGAACCGGATGGTTTTGTCTAGTTTTGGCAATTTATTTGTAGGGTAACTTGAAGAACAGATTACAGAAAAAAATAATAGGTAAATGCGATTGATACAAAGCTTGGAATACTATTGCTGGAAGACATTGGAATAACTAAACGTCAAACTTACGGCGGAATTGGCGAATCTGAGACTGAAGCAAAGCTTAAGTTCTTTAGCCAAGTTTTTCGACCAGTGCCTCTCTTTGAATATTCCATAGATTTCTACTGCAAGTTATTGCTCAAGGGCAGACCTTCAAACAAATCTTTTTGGGTCGAGGTAAAATCAACGAATCAGGTAAAAGATGCGTGGAAGAAGTCGATTAGGCGGGAGACCGCGCTTTTTTGGCTAGACCAGTTATCACCAGTTTTCATAGCTGTTTATGATATATCAAATGATGTTTGCTACTGGATTTCTGTTGAGGCTAACCGAGAACTCTGGACTAAAAAGTTAAATAAAAATTCGAAAAGCATAACGCTAAAGGTTGATAAATCTCACGTTTTGAAAAAAGCAAAAGACCCAAACAGTGAATTCATTCAGAAAATTGAACAGGACACAATTCTGGTTAATGCTGCTAACGGTATCCCTGAAGTTTTTTTAAAAGGCGGAACAGGAATAACTCCCGGATATGCGTTTTTCGATTTCCCGAATATAGAATTATCTGAAAGAGCAAGAAATAAATTTGCTCAGAGAATCCGATTCTCGCTCAATTTCTTAATTAGAGACCACTTTTCGAGAAAGGATTTGGATGAAGCTTATCGGTTGTGCAGAATACTCACAGACTTTGATAAGGCTCATTATGACCACTTTGAGTTAATGGGAGACATTTGCCAACAACTTGAGAAGTATGAAGAAGCAAGAACTAACTATGACTTCGCAATCAAAAAATGTAAAGATGACCCAAATTGGGATAAGAATCGAGTTAAAGGTGTGCCAAAAATATCGGAGGTTATTTCTGGAATAGAACAGAAAAAGGCTAGTCTACCTCTTCATTCTCCGTAATCCTGACTAAACGAGTAACCCGTTAAAAGCCCAGCAACATGCGTGCAGTGACCACGGTTATTTTATCGTTGACAATTCCCCCTTCAATTTGGTGTTCGTAGAGAAGTCGCCTGCAATTGCAGAGTGAAAGGCTTGTTTTCCTGCTCAGGTTTTGTCCGGCAAACACTTTCCTACAGAGAAACGCGTAGACCGTCAACATGTGAGCCTCAGCAGGTGTTGAGCCTATAAATAAGGGGGGTATAGACAAAAATCACAACAGATCTCTCATGAGAAGCAGCTAACAGCAACTGGCAGCATCTAAAAATAGCTAACCGCATCTAAAAAGTCCCAAAAAGTCCCAATTTACAAAAGCAATCTGTTCACTTTTACTGACCTCTCCCCACTGCGCCATACAGTCTTTTCAAAGATAGCTTAAAAGCACAGAACAGCCGAAAGTGGTTTTCAATAGAAGCGGAGCCCTGAAGGCAATGTCTCAAAACCTGATAGTTCAAACTAAACCAAAAACGAAAGCTAAAGCGTCAACTACGTTGTTCTCGATGAACATGCAAAAAGTAACCGAGTTGTTCCCAGGCTTCGCACCTGGCGACTTCGCAGTCATCTACGGCTCACAATCATTTACTTCATTAACTTCCCTGCTGTGCGTCAGAGCACAATTACCCACCCAGTTAGGCGGTTTAAACAGCAACGTCATATTCATCGACGGGGGAAACACGTACAAACCCACCCATATAGCCCGCCTTGCTCAGGCGCATCACCTTGACCCCGACCAAACACTAAACAGAATCAACGTTCAGAAGGCGTTCACAGCATACCAGATGACGATGCTTATAATGGAGCGCCTAAAAGAAACCGTACAAAGATTCAACGCCAAAATCGTAGTAATATCCGACATTGCAGGTCTATTCTTAGACGAAGACGCCCCTGACGAGGAAGCACGCGGAGTTTTCAGCCAAATAACGGCGTACTTGCAGAATTTTGCCAAAGAAAACAACGTAATAGTCATTGCCACTTATCTTTCGCGTCCAAGCAGCAACCGCAACTTTAGCCTCCGCACGTTGACCTGTCTAAGGGCCAACGTAGTCATAGGTTTGAGGTTGACAAAGTATGAGCGCGACTTTGAATTAGAGAAGCACCCGCGCTTCATGTTGGGTACAGCTGAATTTCCCTCAGACAACATGTCCCTAATGGACTTCATGTAACGCGGCTACGTTCGGATTTTGTAGCGCGCCAGCAGAGGCAAGCCCACCGCGAGGAAGATGATGCACCACAAGTAGGGGTTGTGGGGCACTATCATTTCATACCATGCCCATGGGCGCGCAGCGTATCCTCCACCGATGAAGTAGACAAGTACAGCGAAAACGTAGTAGGCTCCGAACGCGGCTGCGGTGGCGCCTAAACGGGGCTGATTCAATTCGGCGTTGCCGTTTTTGATGGCTGGAAGCGTATACCATAGTCCTGCGATGGCTATTATGAGCAAACCGAAGACTGATGGCAGGAACCCTGCGAGGTTCACGGGGTCAAGCAACATGTCCGCGCCGAAGGTGGTTATCATGCCAACCCACTGCATGGTTGAGTTGAACCAGAAAACCGCAAACAAGTAAGCCACCGCGGCGATGCAACTCCATCTGACTATTTCTGGGCGCGGCTTGGCCTGCAGAATTAGTGCTCGCAGCTTGAACAGCACGGGCGGAATCACCAGCACCATAGCGAGGCAGGCGAAACCCGCGACGAACAGCACCTCGTTAACGGGGGTTGTGCCGAAGTACCAGACGTTTCCGCCGGTGGTTGGAAACACGAAGCCCAAGACGGCGCTGGGAATGAAGCAGAGGAAGTAGCCTGCCTCCAGCAGCAACGCGGCGCCCACTTTGCGTTTTATCTGGGGTATTGCGGCGTCTTTTTTTCTCCAGTACACGAAAGCTGCGTACAGCGCTAAGCAGCTGGCTATGAAACGCAGGATGCCTCCTACTGAACCTCCGAGTTCGCTGGCGTAGAATAGGCTGCGCCACCAAGCCATAGGCATAAGCTCTTCATACAAGGGGACATGCGAAACCAAGAGGTTACTGAATATGGCACTTTGAATCAAATCGTATAGCGCCAAGGTGAAGTAGGCGCAAACTACTACGAGTACTATGAATCCGAGAGAAATTGTGCGTTTATCTGGGCTGGTGATTCTTTTGTTCATGTTCAGGGACACCTAAAGCGTATATTGGAAAAGTGATAGTTATGATTCGCCGTGGAACAGTTTGTTCCCCCCAAGGAACAGAACATCAATCGAGAAAGTTGCGGCGAAGCTTACTCAAGCAGCAAAAGCAGCAACATTATCAAAACACCGCCAACAATACACACCATCTGCAAAGCAGACTTTTTCAGTTCAGGTGTATCCTTGCGCAGTTCAGGAATCAAATCGGAGCCTGCGATGTAGATGAAGTTCCCCGCAGCAAAAGGTATCACTAACTGAGAGAAGCCCTCCATTAAGGAACCCAACGCAAGGGCAATTAAGGCACCCACAATTGCCGTTAAAGCAGTTAAAAAGTTGAACCAAAGCGCCTTCCTCTTTGTGAAACCACCATAGACTAGAACGCCGAAATCGCCGAGTTCTTGGGGAATCTCATGAAATATCACTGCCAGAGTTGTAGCTACGCCGACCGGGATGCTTACCAGATAGCTGCCGCCAATTATCAACCCGTCAATTAAATTGTGGATGGCGTCTCCGAATAGGTTCATGTAGGCAAACGAGTGAGGATGCGCGCTGGAGGTTGGTATGTGGCAGTGTCTCCATTGCAGAAAACGTTCCATTATAAATGAAAAAAGGATACCGAAAAGGATGAGCAGGGACACCGACGCAATTGGTACACTTGTTTCGATTGCTTCTGGGATGAGGTGGATGAATGCGTCGCCGAACAAACTTCCAGCAGAGAAGCTGACCAAGTAGAGGAGTATTTTTTGCAGGGTTTTATCATTCAGCCATAGCGCTGCTATGCCTACTAAAGAAATTAAGCTGACCAATGTGACGCTGACTAAGCTGAATACCCACTCAAGCATTTTGGTTTCTCGGCAGGTTGTTGCGGCACCAGTATTTATTAACTTTTTTCTATTTTTTAATAAAAGCTTATATGTCTACAACAAGATTCTTAATAACTGTATGAGCATCATAAGCATATCCATCCCAAAAAGCATGCTAGAAAAAATCGACGAATACATCCGCCAGCAAGGTTTCGCTAACCGCTCCGAAATCGTCAGACAAGCCCTTAGAGCATACCTGTCAGAGGGCAAAAAACTTGAAGACCTCACAGGCAGAATCGCGGTCACCATAACACTCATCTACCAACGAGACGCCCGACGCGGGCAAATAACCGACCTCCAACACAACTACAGCAGCACTGTTCTCACGTTTCTCCACATGCACGTTGATGCCGATTCATGCGTAGAAATCATCGTAGCCAAAGGCGAAGCCCAAACAATAAAGTCACTTATCCAAGCCTTAAAAGCAAACAAGCAAATCTCAGAAGTCAAAGTAACGCTACTTTAAAAAAAACACTTAGCGCTATCATCACACCCGACAGCAATTCAGGGATTATTCAAAAGATGGCTATTCTGATTCTCCACATGCTACATGAGGTGTTACGTTTAGAAGAGTCATACTTATATCATGTTACGCCTTTCAAAAAAGAGACAACAGTGTCCAAATAAGGAATAGTGGAAGTTTATAGTATGGAATTTTGTCCAGAATGCGGTTCTGTTCTGAGGCCGAAAAAAACTGAAACAAGCACCGGCGTCTCGGTAGTGCTTGCCTGTAGCAAATGTGATTATGTAAAGTCCGAAGCTTGCGACAGGGTTGAAGCCGGAGCAGGCAAAGTCATCAAGCATAGTCATCAAGAAGTTGTGACCGTTATTCCGAAAGAGCAAGAAGTAAGCACCATGCCCACTCTCAAAATGGAATGCCCAAAATGCGGGAACCACCTATGCTACGTTTGGCAAGTGCAAACACGTGGCGGTGATGAAGCGTCAACGCAATTCTTCCGCTGCACAAAATGCAGCCACACCTTCAGAGAATACACATAAACTTCGATGCTCTCATAAAATTCTTCGGTATACTTAGAAAAGAAGAGGTTCTCCTTTGAGTTTTCGAGGCGTTCACCGTTTTTTGGCCATTTTTCAGATTTTTTTAAACTTCGAAGTACAAAAACACAGTCGAAAACCCATTTAACTCTAAACAAAGAACAAAGGTTCAGGGAATAACAACCCAACGCATGCGTGCCTGCGCTTTGGCGGGTCACCCTTGGCAAGACGCGGAGGCTCCTTAGCCCAACCCTCTCGAAAAACACTGTCCCTCTTTGCGTGTCACGCCAAGAACTGTGGTCCGCCAAAGCATCTTGGCTTCCTAATAAAAAAGTAGCATACAGGTTTTGTGGTGCCGACAGATTATTAGTGTCACAACTATGTCCTGTTTTTGGTTTGCTTTTTCTCTTGAATTAATTTTTTAACCTTTTCGAGTATGTCTTCCTTATTGTCTACCACAAGAATATTAGACCCTATATTGGAGGAACGTTTCAATTCGGGTTGGACCATGGGCAGCTTAACAGTGAAAACTGTTCCTTTTGTGACTTCACTTTCTACGGAGATGCTTCCTCCGTGCGCTTCTATGAGTCTCTTGGAAATAGCTAAACCGAGTCCCATGCCTTTAGATTTAGTGCTAAAGAGCGGTTTGAATATTTTGTCCAATTTTTCTCTTTGGATACCGATGCCTGTGTCTTTGAAGTTGGCTTCCACAAAACCTTTGTTTTTGATAGTTGAAACCCGCAGCGTTCCCCCTTTCACCATTGCCTGTATTCCATTCACAGTTAAGTTCAGAAAAACCCGTTTCAACATGTTCGCGTCTGCTTCTATTTGAGGAAGGTTACCCAGCTCAGTGATTATGTTCACTTCCTTTGGTGCTTCAACTTGCGCCAAGGTCTCCTTAATTACGATGTTAACATCAACTTTCTTAAGCTGAGGCCTTTTTGTCGATGCAAAATCGAGCAAACCTTCTACAAGTTTGTCAGCGTATTTTACTGAATCACCTATGGCACTCAATATTTCTGTCCCTTTAGGCGAGCTTTGAAGATGGGCACACTCTTTTTTGAGCCAGTATGTTGCACTGTTTATAGCTTGCAAAGGGTTCCTCAGGTCATTGGCTAATTGGAGCGCTAACTCTCCAACGACAGCAAGTCTTTCCGATTTTAGAAGTTCTTCCTGCATCTGCTTTTTTTGGGTGATGTCCTTTGCAATATGAGTTATAAGAATGGTTTTACCCTCGCGGTTCTTAATTGGATGAGTGGTTATTTCTACATAGAATTTTTTATTGTCTTTGTCAAAATGGATGTGTTCAACAGTGACGGATTTACCCGTTTGCACTAGTTCTTGAATGGGGCAAATATCTTGAGGCGGTTTACACGGTTCGGATGCGTGATGGGTTACTTTATAACAAGTTTGTCCAAGCACATCTTTTTCGTGCAGTTTCAACCGAGTCAATAATGCTTGGTTTGCTTTCACTATTCTGTAGTCAGTGGGATCAATAACTAAAAGTTCGTCGCTAATTGAATCAATTATGCTGCTACTCAGCGCCTTGAGAAAAGTCTGTTCGTGGTCTGTCGCTTTCTTAGGTGTAATTCTTTTTTCGTTTGTCAACTCTTCTTCCCTCACATATTTTTACACTAATTGTACGGCGCTCACCAAATTTTATGTTTAACCACAATTAGTATCTGTTCACTTACGTATATAGCTCATAATTTAATGCATATGCAATTACCTTCTATATTGGCAGTCCTCTTTTTTGATGGCTTATGCCAAAACGGTGCATAACTTACCAACTCCGAGCCAGTGTTAATTTATTTGTTGGAAATTTTTGTTGCTTATCGGCAGCAATTTAAGGCAGAATAAAAATCAATATGAACCTACCTGAAGGATAGACCATTATGAATGCTGTTGATGCTGCAATGAATTTTGGTAATGCAGTGAATCTTGTTGCGGTTTTGCTTCTGATGCGCGCCGTGCTAAAAGACAGAAATGTTCTGAAGGGGTTTAGTGTTAGCGGGACTTTTTTGACGTTTGTGGCAATCATTGGTTTTGAAGTGGGGTTCTTGTTTATGGCGAATTATGTGAGTTTTGTGTTGGGGTTAATTACGCTTGTATTCTGGTTCATGGTTTTTGCGTTAAGCTTCAAAAAGATGATGAAAAAACGCAAAAAATTACATGCACAAACAACCGCGTGAAGTATCCTGACAAAAAAGATATGTGTCTGCAACCAAATAGTTGGTAAACATAAGTAACCATGTTTACTACAGTTTGATGGAGCTGCATTTGCCGATTGAAAAAAGCGTTAGCGGTTGCATTGGTTTTGTTGCTTTCGGTTTCAGCCATTGCGTTCTTCGCACAAACATATTCGACAAGTGCACCCGAAAACAAAGAACAGTGTTACGTTGGCGTCGCATTCTGCGGAAACACCACAGCAGAAGCAAAACTGCTAATTGACAGGGCGAAAACGTACACTAACCTGTTTGTTTTACAGTCAGGTCCAATTAGTGAAAATGAAACAGCAACAAATGAGATATGTGATTACGCGGTTAATTCAGGTTTGAGCATTGTTGTTTATTTTGGTGACCTCACTCCAAGAATTTTACAGGAGAAAAACTTGCTTTGGCGGCTATCTCGGCTTAACAATGCGCAAGAACGTTGGGGTGAGAAAGTTTTAGGTGTGTACCTCTATGATGAGCCCGGAGGCATATACATTGACTACAATTGGACTGAAGACGACATATTACCCAGAAATGCTACATACGCAGACTTAACTTATGATTCCATAGCCAACCTGTATACCAGTGGTTTCAAAGAATTCGACCGAGGTTTTATAACTGCAAAAAACAGCACTCTGGACGTTTTCGTTTCAGACTATGCCCTCTACTGGTTTGACTACTTGGCAGGATACGACGTTGTACTTGCCCAAATAGGCTGGAACCACACTATGGAACAAGATATTGCCATGGTACGGGGAGCCGCACACTTACAGAACAAAACTTGGGGCGCAATTATAACCTGGAAGTATGGCCAACCACCGTTCTTGGACACTGGCGAAAACATCTATCACCAAATGCAAAGCGCTTACGACGCAGGCGCAAAATACATTGTAATCTTTAATTATCCAACAATAGACGGCAACGATTATGGCGTAATGACTGATGAGCATTTTGAGGCGCTGGAACAATTTTGGCATAATGTAGTGAAAAATCCCCATGTTACTCAGGGTTCAATTGAAGCAGAAGCAGTTTTGGTTTTGCCAAAAAATTACGGTTGGGGCATGCGCCATCCTGAAGATAGAATTTGGGGTTGGTGGGGACCTGACGAGAAATCACCTCAAATTTGGGCACTCTCTCGCGAACTATTATCAAGGTATGGTTTGCAATTGGATATTGTATACGATGACCCAGCGTTTCCAGTTGAAGGTAAATATCAACAGATTTACTACTGGAACCAAACCGTGAACTTCGGCTGAATTAGTTATGTTTTTGCTTCTTTGCGTAGAAATACACTAGTCGGCTTAAGAGGGCAGCCGCCGTTGAAAAAACAATTCCGACAGTGACTATAGTGTAGATTATCTGCAATGGAAAAAGCAAGGTTAAGCCTATTCCGCCAAAGAGTAAGCTGCCGTAGTACTTGCCGATTGGGTCATAAATGGTCTGTTTTGCGTAGAAATTTGTTAAAATGAATTGCGCAAAAACAAGAGTTATGAGAAGAAGAATCCATGGCTGAAACATTCCTTTGGTTATAAAGACGCCATACATTCCTGTGATAAAAAGAAAATCAACGGCTGTATCCAGATGGGAACCGAATTTTGAGGTTGACTGGGTTTTTCTTGCGATGTATCCGTCTAAAAAGTCGGTTCCAATTGAGAAAAGAAACAGGGCATAAACAACAAAGGTAAGTTCAAGATTGAAGGAGCATATGAGAAACGGTAACGCAGTTAAGCGAATACTGGTTATTGCGTTAGGGATGTTTCTCTTGAATGCCCACATTCACTGTACTTCCGTCTATCGTATAGGTATTCTAAAGTTTTAAAAACTTATTCTGCGTAATAAGAACAAGCATTCAATGTAAAGCTTGAAATGTAGTGCTTTTTGAGCAGGAACGGAAAATCATGGTTGAGTATGATGCGCTGTTTAAAGAGATTGAGGGGTTAATCGAACAGCTTAAAAACATGTTTTCTGATTTGGAAACGCAAATATCCAAAATTGATGACCGTTTTCACGCTGTCGAATTGGAGTTTATGTATGGAAACATCACCGAAAACGTTTACGTTGAGAGGATGAAGCAGGTGGGACAGGATATTACAAGGTTTAAGAGTAAGCTTTTGCGGCTTCAAGAATTAAAGTAGGTACGCTAAAACCAGTTGCAAATCAATAAGGCGTATCCTTAGGGTTCTGCCAGCCTGTGTTGAGGTCTCTTGTGACCGTGATTTCACTTTTTGCTGCGACAAATTAAGTAATCTGATTATAGCGTAGATACACGGCTGTGGGTAAAAAATTAGGGGCTCTTCTTTTTGATGCGGTTGTATGTAGCTACAGTGTCTAAATAGGCTGGAAGTTCAACCAAAATGCATGTTGACTCTATTTTGCTTAACAGGTTTTTCTTTATTAAACATTCAAGTGGGCTTGCACCTACGCCAAAAATTTTTTCAATAACCCGTTCAACAACATCTATTCGGTAGGGGATTTCCCATTTTTTGAGATTAAATGTTTCGTCTAAATACTTGTAGATTGCCTCTTTGGAAGGCTCACCTAAGGAGGACAAACTTTCGTCAAATGCTTTAGCGATTAGCTTATTGAAACCTTCATTGGATACTACGGGTTTGGGCAAAATGTTCCTCTCAAGAAAATTATTGATTTGTTTATCCGTGAACTATTTTTCTTTACAGAAGGTTAAAAGAGTTCTTGGCATGAAATCTTTATTCATAATCAAGAACGCATAATGGTACCCGATGAACATGCTCACTTATGGACTGCCCTATTTTTCTTGCAGTTTAACAACTAAAAACCGGAAAAGCCCTTCTCCGGTGTTGCTAAGCAGATGAGGAATGTTCTTGGGGCTATCAATCAGCGTGTCTTTTTCAACTTCTTGTTTTTCTTCACCTATCTCGACTGAGCCTTTTCCTTCGAGGATATAGAAAAACACGTTCACGGGTGTTGTGTGCTTCTTCAACGATTGCCCCGGCTCCAATGCCATGTGTATTACTTCAGCGTTTTCGGTAGAGTAAATTTTTTTAGCTTCAACGGTATGTGGATTTTGGAACGCGTTTACGTTTTTGATGATTACTGTTTTCACTAAAATTCCTTCACACAAATTCATGGCTGTATTGGGTATTAACGTTTTGGCTACTTGAAAATTTGCTGTGCCTCTTTAGGCTTTTGTTTAACTTGATTTATGTCAAACCTTAAGTATAACATTCACTGTAAAATTTTTTATCGGATTCCTACTGCGGTGATGTTATTGAAGAATAATCAGACCTTGCGTGTTTTGCATGTTGATGATGATGTTGGTTTTTTGGAAGTTGCAAAGCAAATACTAG
>CALMWK010000085.1 GCA_937873375.1 Candidatus Bathyarchaeota archaeon | reverse complement strand
AAGACATCAAAACCACCATCCAGAAGAGAGTGTCAGTAATGCAGAAAACAAGGAATGTCAAAGAGAGCACCACTATTTCACAGATGCAATCACAGTTTTTGGGTACTCACGAACTTTAGAACAGCATAACAAACTACCCTAAACAGCAACTTTTTTCATTCTACTTAACATCCAAAAGATGAGTTTTCAAGCAAAGCATTACACCCATTTGTAACTCCCTACTGTATACATGACTTGAACTATTAAAAATGCTCCAAAACGCTTTTACCTCACGTTTTCCGCTTAATCAGCAGGCACCTGAGGCTTAGCCGTTTGCAGGAAACTTCTGAAAACGCTTTTGAATTACTCGTAAAGCCCGTTCGAAGGCTAGTGGAGCAGAAGGGCTTCCCTAAACCCACGGAGCCACAGCAAAAAACCATACCAAAAATTCTTGAGGGCAAAAACGTCCTGTTGATTTCGCCAACAGCCACAGGTAAAACCGAAGCCGCATTTCTACCAGTGCTAAGCATGCTTCTTCAAGCTGAGAGAACGCCCGGCATAAAGGTTCTATACATTACGCCGTTGCGGGCTTTGAACAGAGATATGCTGGAACGGATGGAGTGGTGGTGCAACAACCTCGACATTAAACTGGCTGTTCGCCACGGTGACACCGACACAAAAGAGCGAACCCGACAATCCAGAAGTCCCCCAGACATACTCATAACAACACCTGAAACACTGCAAGCCATACTATCAGGTTGGATACTACGCCAGCACGTTCAGAGCCTGAAGTGGGTTGTGATTGATGAAGTTCACGAATTATCAGACACCAAACGCGGAAGCCAACTCTCCCTCGCACTGGAAAGAATCCGCCACCTCATCGGCAAAGACTTCCAGATGATAGGTTTATCAGCAACCATCGGCAGCCCCGACAAAGTAGCTCAGTTCCTCGTAGGCGACAAACGCCCCGTAGAAATCATCCGCGTGCCCGTCGCAAAAATGGTGAAGCTGCAAGTGCTGTACCCAAAACCCACCGAAGAAGACGTGCAGCTTGCGGGAAAGCTATTTACGCACCCCGAAGTGGCAGCTCGACTGCGAATTATCCGCGACTACATGACCAAACACAAATCAGTACTTCTCTTCACCAACACACGCTCCATCTCCGAAGTGCTAGCAAGCAGAATCAAAGTCTGGGACACGGATTTCCCAATCAGCATACACCACGGCAGCCTCACCAAACCAAGCCGCATCGCAGCCGAAACAGGACTCAAACGCGGCGAACTCAAAGGCCTAATCGCCACCAGCAGCCTCGAACTCGGCATCGACGTAGGACGCATAGACCTCGTCATACAATACATGAGCCCCCGGCAAGTAACCAGACTCATCCAGCGGGTAGGCAGAGCAGGACACACATATGGACACGTAGCACAAGGCATAATCATCGGCATGGACAGCGACGACACCCTCGAAGCCATGGTTATAGCCCGCAGAGCACTCAAAGAAGAAATGGAACCCATCACGGTTCCGCCCAAACCCTACGACGCCCTCACACACCAAATCGCAGGGCTACTGCTCAAGACCCAAAGACTAGAATTCAACGAAATTCTGGAGATTTACAAAAACGCCTACCCCTACAAAGACCTAAACATGGAAGACGTCGAAAAAATCCTCAAGTATATGCATGGACGGTTTCCACGGTTGGTGTGGGCTAGCTTTGAAGACAAAGTGGTCTTGAAGCCGTCCCGAAGCGAGGCGCTTTTTGAATATTACTTTGACAATTTATCGATGATTCCGGTGGAGAAACAGTTCCTTGTCATCGACGAATCCACCGACTCCTCCATCGGCGTCTTAGATGAAGCGTTCATGGCGGAATACGGAAAAGCAGGCACAAAATTCATCATCCGCGGCAGCCCCTGGCAGATAATCCACACCACAGAAGACAAAGTTTACGTGAGACCTGTTGATGACCCGTCTGGGGCTATTCCAAGCTGGATAGGCGAAGAAATCCCAGTGCCATATGAAGTAGCGCAGGAATTAGCCGCCATACGCGGATTCGTTGAAGAGAAAATTAAAAGTGGTCTTTCAGCCCACCAAACCAGCGCCTTGCTGAGTGAGAGGTACCCTGCAGACATAGAAACTATTCACCGCGCCCTAACCGAAACCTTGGAGCAGGTGAACGCTGGAATTCCCATGCCTACGTCGCTTCGAATAGTTTTCGAAGACTGGGAAGAATTCGTCATTATCCACACCAACTTCGGTTCCCTTACGAACCGAGCCTTAGCACAGCTTCTTGGACAAATACTTTCCGACAAACTGGGCTTCGGAATTGTCGTGCAACACGACCCCTACCGCATCTTCGTGCAAACCATAGGCCACGCCAACGCCAAGAGGCTGCTGGAAGTGTTTGAAGAACTTCGAAGCATGCCCGAGCAAGCAGTTAAAGACACTTTAACGCGGTCAACTGTGAAGACCGGCTTGTTCAAGCGCCGCGTGATTCACGTAGCCCGCAGGTTTGGAGCCTTAAAGAAATGGGTAGATTTCAGCAACGTGAGCATACAGAAGATCATCACGAGTTTTGAGGGCACGCCAATTTACGAGGAAGGGTTGAAGGAAGTGTTCACGAAGGACCTTGACGTTGACGGGCTCGTGGAAGTGTTGCAAAAGATGCGTAACGGTGAAATCCAGTTGCAGGCGGTTGAAACTGGCGGGAACGCGACGCCTGTTGCACGCACGGGCATTGAACGGGTCAGCATGAAAACCGATTTGATTCCGCCTGAACGGTTGCGCGCGGTGCTTGTAGAGTCAGCCAAGGCTAGGTTACTCAATGAAACGGGCAACTTCATTTGCACAAACTGCTGGAACTATTCAGAGATGGTTCGAGTGAATGATCTGCCTGATAAACCCAAATGTCCACGGTGCGGTTCCCCAGCGCTGGGGCTTTTGAAGGTGGAGGCGGAACGTGCTGACCCCCTTATCGAGAAGAAAGGGCAAAAACTAAACAAAGATGAAGAACGGCTACGGGAGATTGCCGTAAAAACAGCACAATTAATTGGAAAATATGGAAAAACAGCGGCGGTGGCGTTGAGCGCACGGAAGATCCATGTGTCGGATGCCGCGGGCGTGCTCGAAAAGGAGCCAAAGGTTTCAGATATGTTTTACGAGTTGGTTCTTGACGCGGAACGTAAAGCCCTAAATAAACGGTTCAGTTAACCTTTGCTTACTGGTCTTATTCATATTTCTGATGCTTGGTTGTTGTTAACAAACTTTTTAAACTATGAACAGCCTATTTGTGCTTAAGCGCATCACCTTATCAGGAGACCCGATGGTATGGAAATTAGCAGAAAGAAACTGCGCGAAGAAGTTCTTGGACGCGTTAAATACGTAAAAACTTGTGTTATGGCAAGAGAACTGTGTCTTTTGGTGCGAACTAACCGCGCGGTTTTGGAACCTAAAGACGTACAAGACATCTGCAAGTACATTGCGGGGCTCTGCAAAGAAGAAGGCTGTTCTGAACCCAGCGGGCTATGCCAGAAAGCAGCGGCTGCAATTGGCTCAAAAGACGAGGAGAAGTACTTGGAGCTTTGCGCTAAGAGCTGCGTGAAATGTGGCGAAGCAAAACGACCAACTCAGAAAAAAGACGCTTACGTAGCGTAGAAAGGCGTATGCGCATAAACTCCTCAAAGAACAAACCTGTTGCAGACAGAAACGGAGGTTCATAAGGCTGTTTATTGCACCTTTCGTTCCAAGTCCCCCTCTAGTCATTAAGCATATGCTGGAAGTTGCTGAGTTAAAGCCCGGCGAAGTCTTTTTCGACTTGGGTGCTGGAGATGGGCGTACGGTTATTATGGCTGCGAAAACTTTTGGCGCCAGAGCTGTAGGCGTTGAAATGCGTGAAGATTTGGCGAAACGTGCAATGAGCGTTATCCATGATAACGGGCTCAGCGACCGAGTTACTATCGTGAATGGGGACATGTTTAAGGTGGATTTAACTTCGGCAGATGTGGTTTTCCTATACTTGACCACAAGCGCGAACGAAAAAGTAAAGCCGAAGATGGAATCTGAACTGAAAAAGGGCGTGCGCGTCGTTTCACATGACTATGAGATTGTGGGTTGGAAACCTGAGAAAGTGGAGAATTTCGTGGAAAATCCGTCTATGGGTTACCCGTCGCACACAATTTACCTTTACAAGACATAATAGATTTTCTTGCGGAAAAA
This sequence comes from Candidatus Bathyarchaeota archaeon, assembly GCA_937873375.1. GTDB lineage: Archaea > Thermoproteota > Bathyarchaeia > Bathyarchaeales > Bathycorpusculaceae > JADGNF01. Next base: position 3,036 of record CALMWK010000085.1, on the reverse strand, counting down.
GTTTTAAACACGTTATTGTGTTTTTGAGCCTGTGTATGTTACGGTTTGTTCCTTGGCGCCAAATAGCCAACTGGCGATGCACAGCATGCGGTAACTGCTGCAAACTCTACAGCGTGGTCCTAAACTTTCCCGAATGGCTAACTATCGCAAAGACATTTGGCGCGGAGAACACAGTGGCAGGCTTAGACAAGTTATTTCTTAAAAGGGAAAATGATGGCTCCTGCGCTTTCCTATGCCATTTCGCGGGCAATTACCATTGTGGGTTGCAGAACATGAAGCCTGACGCGTGCAAGCTTTGGCCGTTTAAGGTTTTAGCGGAACCAAAATACGGTGAAGCGGAACAGGCGGTGTTTGACTGGGCGGGGAAGAAGTTGTTTATTTACGCTGATTCCATGTGTGAAGGACTCAGGTATGGGTCGCCGTCGTGGGAGTTTAAGTCGCTGGTTTTGAAAGAATTCGCAGGGTTAGCTCTGGGAACTTGTAGGACGCAGCATAACACGACGCGTAATGGTTCGCCTTTTGGGTTGAGGCGGTTTAGTCTCTACTGAAACGTTAAGTCGCGAGCGTTAAAGCAAAAGTAAAAGTGTTGGATTTATGTTCTGTTTTTCTCTGGTTCTTCGAAGTTCATTTCTTTGACGCGGGTTTCAATGAATTCGGCGACTCGCTCTTCACTGAACTTGCGTTCCTCTTTCTGCTTTTCTAGTTGCTCTTTGACAGTAGCAAGCATTTTTTCCACATCAAAAGGTTTCATAATGTATGCGTCTGCGCCTCTGTTCACGGCTGTTACTGCGTTCTGGAGTGTCGGGTAGCCTGTAACTATGATTTTTCGGATTTTTGGTGTGGTATCGCGGACTCTGATGATGACTTCGGTACCTTCCATATCTGGGAGCCTAATGTCGACAAGCATAAGGTCGTAGTGGTTTGTCTGGGTTTTCTTTATGGCTTCGGTACCTGTGCCTGCGATGTCGACACTGTAGCCTTGGTCTTTAAGTATGGCGGATACAACTTTGGTTATGTTTTCGTCGTCGTCGATTACGAGTATTCGCGTTTGTTCACTCATGTGCTTTTCCCTAAATAGGCTATCTCAAAGACTAATTTAACCTATATGAATTTCTGGTACTGATTAAGAGTTAGTGGTCCAATGTAGATTTAAGAGTCAAAAACGTAGTTTCTTAAGGGTAAGCGTGGAGAAGAGAAACTTGGGCGCGACAGTGGACTTCGAATGTCAACGTTGTGGTGTATGCTGCCGGAGCCTGCTGGAAAGCAAGGATGGCATCAACCGAGGGCTTCCGCTTACTGAGCGGGAAGTGAACCTTTTCCCAGCGGGTTTGGTTTCGCCAAAACTTGCCCTCGGAGTAACCGAACCGGACACTGTGGTTTTGTACCAGTTGAACGTTAACGTTTGCCCATACATAAACGGCAGAAACGAATGTGGCAGATATGAGAATCGTCCGTTGATGTGTCAGTCTTTTCCAGTTATTGCGGGAGACGTGTCTAACAGGTGCAGGGTGTTCAGTTACCGTAAGGTTGGGGTTTCTTACGCTGACCCTTACCCGATGAAGAGGCAGTTGGAAGCAAGTAACAAATTTAACGGGTACCTGCGGAATCGCATAAAGAAAAATTACCAGAAGGGGCTGAAGATGTGGGAATATGACCTTTCAACGGGGAAGTGGGTTGACAGAGGGTTTTACGATTCACTTTAAACTTAAGCCGTAGCTGCGTACAAGGGTTAGTATAGCCGAATTGTGTTTGTGTTTTTTAGCATTTTTGGATGGCTGCGGGCAGCTCAGTTAGGCTTTTTATGGTTTGGTCGGGACAGACCTGTTCGAGTTCTTTTTGCGGTCTCCTGTCGATGTATATGGTTTTCATGCCCACATCTTTTGGGCCTTTGATATCTGCGTCTACGGTGTCACCGACGAAAACTGTTTCTGAGGCTGCTACGTGGAGTTTGGTGAGTGCTTCTTTGAAGATTTCAGGGTTTGGTTTACGTTTGTTTACTGCACCGGAAACAATTATGACATCAAAAAGTTTGTCAAGTCCATGTTGCTCAAGCAGTTTTACGACACACTCAGGTATGGCAAAGTTGGATACCATACCAAGTTTGTATTTTCCGTGCAGTTTATGCAGGGTTTCTGCTGTGGGCTCGTCTATGCGGACGTACTTCATGAATTCTAAGCAAAATGCGTTTGTGGCTCCTGCAGCTAACTCACTGTTCGAGTCTACGTTGTAGCCTAAGCTTTGGAGAGCATTTGAGACTCTGAGGTTGAAGTGGGGTTCTTCCATGTTTTGGTCTGCTTTTTCGTAGAGTGTGTCTCTTGCTTTGATGTATGCGTCTCGGAATGTGGGAAAGGATACGGGGATGCCATTTTGGACTATGAATGTGTGCATTTGTTTGAGTGCTGGGCTGTAGAAGGCGTGTTCTTTTTCGATTAGCATGAGGGTGTCGAACATATCGAAAAGTACTGCTTTGATTGGCATGTTGTTTTTCTCACTTTGAAGATGTTGTGAAGGCTTAAAACAGTTTTGCAGCGAAAAACCGTTTCCGTTCAAACATTAAGCCTTGCAGTTCAAGTGTTCGGATGCAGGTTTGGGAATATTACGGTTTTCGAAATAGGTTTTATATTGCGTCTGCCGTCATAAGATAACCTTGACTGCGAAAAGGAGAAATAAAAAATGGAGAATAGTCTTGAATACGCGGAAATTCAGTGGGAAGTTGTAAAAGCAATGATAGACGAGTTTCCATCACTCAGGAACAAAGTTGAAACGTACATCAAAGAACAGGGCAAATAGCTGAAACGTTTTTTGTTGGGTGCCTTTTCTGTTTTCTTAGGTTAATTTATTCTAAGCTGTAAGCGTTTGTGTAGAAAACCTTTTTTCTCACGGAAGGCAAGAAACCAGAGGCGACTCTGAATGCTGATTGGTTTAATTTCGGATACCCATGACAATCTTGCCGTGGTGGAAAAGGCAGTTAAGCGCTTTAACGAGGAGAAAGTGGCGCTTGTTTTGCATGCGGGCGATTATGTTGCGCCGTTTGGT
>CALMWK010000084.1 GCA_937873375.1 Candidatus Bathyarchaeota archaeon | reverse complement strand
TGAAGGGTGACCTTTCTTATGCGAGTTTGTTTCTTAGCGAGTACTTTGACCCCAAATTCTCGTTTGACCAAGCCTACGTGCCAGGCGTTTTGAACTGGGCAAATCCCTGGAGTAACGCTTCGGTTGTGAATCCGAACCAGTGGGCTATAACTGATTTCTCCAGCGGGAACCTCACAATAGACAATCACATTGACGTTTATGATTCGACGAATGAGGTTGCTTTTGGTTTGAAGTTTGTGGATTTGCCTGCTTTGGGGAACCTTGGAGCTTTAGCCAACGAGAATATAGACGCACTTAGGTTCCAGTACAACTTCTTCAAGTTAGACGCTAACTACACCATTACAGTTACATATCAGGTTCTTGCTTTTGCGCAAAGCAGCTATCCTGAACTGCAAAGCTACAAGGACATGAACACTCTGTTCGACTTTAGAACCGAGCAGGTTTTTGACGTAAAATGTCGAAACTTTGCTTCGCTAATCAGGGAAATGTACATTGGTTTCCTAGTTTATGACGTGAATCGGTTTGACCGCAGTATTCTCAGTTCGGGGTGGGTGGAGTTGGTTTACTCAAACGACAAATACGTCGTGTTGAAAATCAAGGTTGACCATCCGTATATAGCGGTTTTAGAGTAACTCTTTTGCTCAGAACAGTTTAGAGTCTCAACGTTTGCACAGTTTCACACACCAGATGACTTGCGCATTCTTTAGGTGGAACTCTGAAACATGTACGTCTACTGTGATGGCGCGGTTTTTCTCTGGACAAGTGACTTCACTGCGTTTGCCAGAGCCACAGTTGCCTGCTTTCTCACCTCTGCGGAGTTGTCGATTGTTTTTGTTGCGATGTCTTCTTCTAAACTCTGCATCTTTCCAAGTGTGGCTTGCTTCTTTTTCTCGTATTCAGCCTTGAGTTTTTCTTGTTCAGCATTGGAATTTTGCTCTGCCAACTCTAGCCTCTTTTTGGCGGCGATTAGTATCTGGGTGGTGTCAAATCGTTTTTGGGCTATGGCTGTTTTCCTGATAGGGTTGCTGGTTTGGATTTTCTCTAGCTTGGCAAGCTCTGCTTCGAGTTCTTGCACTTCTGTAAATAAGATGTCAAGAGCGCTCTTTCTTTTGTCTGCCAGCTCTTGGGCTTGAGCGGCATATTCAGCGTCAATATCCCCAACTTTTCCCTGACCAACCGAAGAAGTTCCTACTGCCAACGCCAACCTCTTCTTTGCAGCGTTGAGTTTCTGGGTGAGCTCGGATAGTTTTTGGTCTTTGGCTAACTTCTGAAGGGGATGGCGGAAACTTGCTTTGATTTGTGCTACTTCGGCAAGCTCCGTTTCTAATTGCTGCACGTTTCTGGTTAAGTAGTCGATGGCGCTTTTTCCTCTAACTACGAGTTCTTTGGTTTGGGCGGCGTATCCCTCGTCAATTTTGTTCAGTAGATATCTGTTCTCTACTAGTGTCCTTGCCGAGACCTCAATATCAGTTTCAGTTGCTATTCTTTTGGCAAGTTCTTCTTCGATGTCGCCAAATATTTGATTGTACTCGTTGGCGAAGGCTTCGTCTGGACCTATAACATCGCTGGATTCAAAAGATAAAATAATTTGCCGAAGGTTCACCATCCAATCATCAAAGTACCTGCTAACAGGCGAGTACTCAAACACCTCATTACCCAGCATCTTCAAATAATCCAAAGTCTCCGCTGTAATTTCGGCAATGTTTGGTTTTTCCTCCGCTGGTAAAACTGGTGCTGTTGGCATCTCGGGTATTTCTGGTGCTTCTTCTGGCACTTCCGTGGGGACTGAGTCTTCTAAGAGAACAGGTGTTTCAACGTTGATTGTCAAGAGCGGTTCGGGTGCTACAACTGCGGGTACTGGAATCCGCTGAATCTGTGGGGGCTCCTGAACTTGTGGGGGCTTCTGAAGCTTTTCGGCTGCTATTTGGCTGGTTAAGTTTTTGAATTTAGGTATAATGTCGCCAACCGCTGCCATCATGAGGTCGCGGTTTTTGGTTTCGCTTAGGTCGATAAGTCTTTGGTGTCCATCTTCAAACGTCAATATCAGGTATCCTGTGGGGTCTATGTGGGCTTGGGTGGTTGCTCCATTTCCGATGGGAAGCACGGATGTGGGAATTGCTATTGAAAACATCTGTGGTGGAATATGTTTTAGCGATGCTATGAGCTGCGCCACCAAAAGTTGTTCCTCTGAGGTTAACTTGATAACTTGCTCAACATCATCCCCGACGTTTTTGAGGGATTCCACGATTTCTTCGCTGCTGATTTGCTGTTTGTTGACACTGTTTGGTCCTGCAAGCGGGGTTTCTGCTGGGGTTTGCTGAGTCATGGCTAGCTAACTTGACAATTGCTTGTTTTATGGAGAAAAGCGCTCGCGTGTCTCAGAATGTACGCACAACTCCAAGTCACTGCTCTCTGTTGTGATTTTTTGACTATAGCCCCCTTATTTATAGTTGGCAACATAGTTCTGGTTTGTTTTTTGTTTTGTTTGTGGTTGTTGTTTGGTTGCTAGGCACATCTACTTCTTGGGGTTTGTTTTGTTTGCTGAAATTTGTTTTTTGGGTCTGGTTTGCGGTCTGTGTTGGTTGTGCAGGCAGCGACAAGCAGATGTGTTTGTGCTTTTAGTGGGTTAGTTGGCGGTTGTGGACTTTGTTTTTTGTAAATTGGGGCTTTTCTGATGCTGCCTGCTTTGGTATGTTGCCGAAACGCACAGGCAGCTACAAAAAAGACCAACCGAGACCTACCCTCCTCCCCCTTTTCTGCATACATTGACTATTAGGATCCAAATATGTTCGCAGAGGTTTTTCAAGGCATAATAGACAAATAACCAGTTGCCCATACTTGGGTCCAAGTGATAAAAATGTCCGAAAAACGTCGCGCCGAAAAAGAAGTTGAAATTGACTTCGACAAACTTGCCCGTCTGGGACAAAAAGTAAACGATTTGCTCGTCAGAAAAACCAAAGGCACTGCAGAAGCATACGCAACAATGCGTTTTCTTTGCGTCTTCTACGAGGAGAATTTGGGGATTGCTTTTGGACCTGAATTTGAGACGGAACTCAGAAGAGTCATCAAGAAAAGTATCAAAGACCAAACATCTGCCACAAAAGTCCCTTAAGCTGATTGCTGCTCCTTTTTCACTATTTTATGTTTAAGCGGTTTTGTTGAAGGGTTCTCTGAGTAAGTTTGCCTGCTTGAAAAGTTGCTTTAGTTCTTCGTCGGTTGCGCCCTTACGCATAGGCGTTAAGATGTCGGTGAGGTTGTCGTTTCTCATAAGGCACGGCTTCAACTTGCCATCACTCGTAACCCGCAGCCGCGTGCAGTGCATGCAGAAGTTGCTGTTCTCAGTCGGATGCACCACTTCAACCGTAACGTCGGGCAAATGGTAAATCAAGCGGTTGTGCATGAGCCGGCGCGTCTCAATGCTCGTGGCTCTTTGACGGAGCATCTCTTCTTGCTCGTACAGGAGGCGGTGATGCTTGGAGTAGTATTCGCGACTGACGTTCACGGGGTCCAACTCGATGAGCTGCAAAATCACGCCAATGTCCCGCGCAAAATCAATCATCTCGCGGACGTCGTTTACGTTTACGCCTTTGAGCACAACCATGTTCAGCTTAACAGGCGAAAAACCAGCTTCAATTGCTGCTTTAACACCCGCCAACGCGTTTTCGAGCTTGCCGCCAGTCAGTTTATTGTAGGTTTCAGGGTTCAAAGAAGCCAAACTGATGTTCACGCGCTTAAGCCCTGCAACACACAAAGGCTTAGCCAACTTATCCAGCAGCAAACCGTTGGTCGTCATCGAAAGGTCGCGAAGCCCCGAAATCTCTGCAACACCCTTCACTACGTCGCAAACGTCCTCACGCATCAGAGGCTCACCACCCGTCAGCTTAATACGCGAAATTCCGAGGCTGACTGCTGTTTTAGCGATACGGACAATCTCGTCACGAGTCATTTTTTCGGCTTCAACGTTGGCGCGTTGCACTTCGCCTTCTCGGTGGCAGTACGCGCATTGTAAGTTGCATCGCTGAGTAATTGAAATCCTCAAATTAAGCAACGGTCTACCGCAGTTGTCTGTTAAACTCATTCGTTATTCCCGCGCGTGCTTAACGATGTGAGACGCCTCGGGCGATATAAGTAATTCGACTGAAATGCGCACAGCGTCAGGGGAACCCGGAATACAAAACAGGGCTTTGCCCTTGGCTACGCCTGCAACTGCGCGCGACATAACCGCCGCTGAACCCATCTTGTCATAACTTAAACGCCTAAAAAATTCGCCGAACCCAGGCAGAGTTTTCTCAAAGAAAGGCGAAACCATCTCGATGGTGATGTCGCTGTGTGTGACGCCTGTGCCACCACAGAAAATCGCCGCATCCAAACCTGCATTGCTCAACACACTTTTCACCGCATGCTCAATCATCGCCTTGTCATCTAAAATCACTCTTCTAAACAGCACACTGTGCCCTGCAGCCGTCAGCAGAGATTCAACTGTGTCGCCGGAAACATCCGTGGTGTTCTCACCTTTCTGCAAAGCCTCATATCTGGAGGTGCTACAGATGAAAACGGCAAAGTTCAGTTTCCGCGGCGCATGCGATTTGTGTGTTTTGGTGCTCTCACTCACTGCGTTACACCTGCTTGAACTTCTTCACCACGTGAATATCCTCAATGGTCGTAGATGGATACTGTCCCTGTGTGTCTTTCTCGTACTGCTTAGTCATGTCCCAAACCGTCAACAGGGCCACAGAAACCGCAGTTAACGCCTCCATTTCCACACCCGTCTGCGCCTTAGTCCTGACAAGTGCAGTTACCTCAACGGTGGTTTTATCCAAAACTTTAGCTTCAACTTCCACATTCGTCAACGGCAACGGGTGGCAAAGCGGTACCAACTCGCTTGTTTTCTTCGCTGCAAGGATGCCTGCGATTTTCGCCGTGTACAGGGGGTCGCCTTTCGCAATTTTCTCTTCTTTAATCAGAGCTATCGTTTCAGGTTTTAGTTTCAATTTTCCAACTGCGATTGCTTCGCGGAAGATTTCTGCTTTAGCTGACACATCAACCATCGTCATGGGTCATTTTTTCTCCTTAAACGTGAATTTGTTTAGGGTTTGTTTGCTTGCTCCCAAACTTCAATCAGGTTCTGTACGGCTTTCGCCTTTGGGGAAGCTTGGTTAAACCTGTACATGCGAATTCTGCCATATACCCTTTGCTGCACAATGCCTTCTTCCTCCAGAACCCGCAGGTGCCGACTTGTCGTGGTGAAATTCACACCGATTCGCCGTGCAACATCAGAAACGTTAAGCTCGCCCAGCCGCGCGATGAGTTTGAGGATTTTCATCCGTGGCTTCGAAGAAAAAACATCTTCAACCTCCACGCTACCTCACCTGCCTCCTCGTCCAAGTGATGCTCGCAGTGCCCGCTCTAACTCTTCAGCGGAAACAGCAGGCAAATAAACAAGCGTTGACCTTCCCCGTTGCCCAGCCCCTGAAACCTCAGTTTTCAGAATACCCAACCCCGAAAGCATCTGCACGTACTTCCAAAGTTGCGTATGACTGTTCGGCGGCTCATCAAACTCTTCGCAGGCTACTGCGTAAGCTTCTTCAATCTCCGCCAACGATGCGTAAGCTTTTTCGCTGTCCTTGAAAACTTGTGCGGCGCCAAGAAGGAACAGTTTCTCATGAAGACCCAGTGAATCCACCTCGCTTTTCTGCAAAGTGGGAATGATGCTGGAAACAGCTTTGCGCACGCACTCAGGCGTTACGGTGCCGTGGTCTTCAGCGTCAGCGTACTTTCCCGCCCGCCACAACAACTCTATGGCGAATCGGGCGTTTCCGCTTTCATCCCGAGCCAAATCCGCCGTGAGAAACACCACGTCTTCAGGAATGGTTGCAGGTTCAAAAGCCATCTGCACGCGTTCACTTAGAATGTCGACCAGTTGGTCTTTGCCGTATTTTTCAAGGCGGATGACGTTACGTTGCAGGGTGCTTCTTGCGCTGTCATCCAAACTCTTCATAGATTCAAGGTCACGCATGATGCAGACAAGAGAAATTCTCTGCGGCTTACCCACACGCATCTCCTGCAGCCTAGTCAAGTTGTACACGGCGTCTGCGCCTTCGTTTTCGATGAGGCTGTCAAACTCGTCCAGAGCCAAAATCATATGCGCGTTTTCCTCGTCCAAGTTCTGCAGCAAAGTACCCAAAATTTCCTCCGACGAGAAACCGCGCTTCGGAAAAGTCGGGAGCAACACGTTCACTGCATGTTGCAAGATAAGCGAAAGTTTGCCTCGGTATTCGCGGCAGTTAACATGCACGTAACGGAGCTTCACGCGGCGTTTGTTTGCCTCCAGCGTCATGTCAGCGCCGAAACGTTGGCAAAGCGCAGTTTTTCCCGTGCCGATGTCGCCTGTGACGATGACGCGTTGCGCCATTTTTTCTGGAAACTGTAAAAGGAAACTGAAGAACTCCATTATCAGGCGGTGTTCTTTTTCTCTGTGAGGCAGACGGTTTGGAATGTAGTTTATGTCCAGTTTTGCCTCATCTTTGAACACGCTGTGGCGGAACTTCAATTTTTCAACCTCAAACTTGGCGGTTAAGCCTGCTTCTTTCAAACTTGCTGTACAATCAACTGTTTAGAAGTAAAAGCCTAATAAATCCATATAGTAACCTCTTCATTTTTTGTTAACATGTCTGTACTTTTTGGTGTGTTATTCAGAAAAGTTATTACGACTGGCACTTACATAGTGAAAAACAAGGAAGGATAATAATACCCACCGAGAAAACGGACCCCCGCACTTTCAAATCAAAAAAAGAAAGCGCCGAAATCGTTAGCATTGGGCTTGTTCAGACAGCGGTTTCAGAGGATACAGCAGCCAACTTGGAGAAAACCGTGGAGAAAGTAAAAGAAGCCGCAAGAAAAGGCGCCAAAATTGTCTGCCTCCAAGAACTGTACCGAACCCGCTATTTTCCACAAGAAGAAAAACAAAATGCCAGCGGCTTAGCTGAAACAGTTCCAGGGGAGTCCACAAAAGTTTTCTCGAAACTGGCGAAAAAGCACAAGATAGTCATAATTGTGCCCTTATTCGAAAAACACCCAAACGGCAAATACTACAATTCAGCAGTCGTAATTGACGCCAACGGAAAAACCATGGACACCTACCACAAGGTCCATGTGCCTCAAGACCCGCTTTTCTATGAACAAAGCTATTTTGAAGCAGGTGACTTGGGCTACAAAGTTTACAAAACCGCTTACGCCTGCATCGGGGTGCTTATCTGCTATGACCAGTGGTTCCCTGAAGCCGCAAGAATCAACGCGTTAAAAGGCGCCGACATCATATTTTACCCTACCGCGATAGGCTGGATTAAAGACCACACCTCAGCTGACGGCGACTGGCATGACGCATGGAAAACTGTGCAGCGTGCCCACGCCATAGCAAACGGGGTCCACGTTGCTGCTGTGAACAGGGTCGGCGAAGAAGGGCAACTAAAGTTTTGGGGTAGCTCCTTTGTATGTGACTCTTTTGGAAGTGTCCTCAAAGAGGCAAGCAGCGAAAAAGAGGAAGTATTGGTTGTCAAGGTGGACCTCAGTAAAAATAAACGGATTCAAGACGGCTGGGGTTTCTTGAAGAATCGGCGTCCCGACACATACAACCTACTCACACAAAATGTACTGTCAGCAGGAAAAACGCCCCGCGAACTCGGTTACCATATGCCTGCTGAATGGGAAAAACACGACGCCATCTGGTTAGCTTGGCCATACGACCCCACAACTTTCCCAGACCGAGTCAAAAAAGTTGAAGGAACTTATGTGCAAATTGTGAAAGCTATCCATGAAAGCGAATATGTTAACCTCTTCGTTAGAGATGTCGACATGAAGAAAAAGGCAACAAAGCTGTTCAAACAGAAAGGGATTAACTTAGAGCGAATACGGTTCTTCCAATGTGACTACGCCGATGTTTGGTTCCGCGACTATGGCCCCATATTCGTAATGAACAACGACGACGGGGAGTTGGCGATGGTGCACTGGATTTTTAACTCGTGGGGAGAAAAATACCCTGAACTCCTAAAAGATAGCCAAATCCCGCAGATAATAAACCAGCAAATGCACTTGACATGTTTTGAACCAAGAATCGTTCTAGAAGGGGGCTCAATAGAAGTCAACGGCAAAGGCACCCTGCTTACAACTGAACAGTGCCTACTAAACAACAACAGAAACCCTCTCCTTACCAAAGGTGAAATTGAGAAAATTCTGCAAGACCATTTGGGCGTGAGCCATGTGATTTGGTTGAAAAAAGGAATCAGCGGAGACGACACGGATGGTCACATTGACGACATTGCGCGGTTCGTGAACCCAACAACCATTGTATGCGCTTACGAAGAAGACGAAAATGACGAAAACCACGCCATCTTAAAAGAGAACTATGAAGTGCTGCTCAAATCAGTTGACCAAGACGGCAAAAAATTAAACATAGTTAAGCTACCCATGCCGGGCATCGTCGGAGACAAAGAGGATAGGCTTCCTGCAAGCTACACAAACTTTTACATAGGCAACGACTTGGTTTTAGTTCCAATCTTCAAGCACAAAAACGACAAAGAAGCATTGTCAATTATACAGAAGCTGTTCCCAAACAGAAAAGTCGTTGGTGTTGATTGTTCTGATTTGGTTTATGGGCTTGGAACACTTCATTGCATTTCCCAGCAGCAACCAAGCACTTTGCGTAACTAAAGCAAGCATAAAAAGACAAAATGAAAACAAAGAACACGTATAGTTAAGTCAACGCAAAATAGCTCCAAGTGTAAAAGAGGTTATGATAAAAAGTGAAGGTACGACTGGAGATATTCCCGTAAAAACCTTTTTAACTCTAGTCTGTACTGTCTACTTTCGACCTAACAATGATACCCGGATACTTCTTTCTAACAAAGGGTGTTGGCAAACACAAAGAGCAACTGCAATCTTTTGAGCTAGCTCTAAGAGATGCCGGCATCCAACACTGTAACCTCGTAAGCGTTTCAAGCATTGTACCGCCAGGATGCGAACTGCTTGCACGAGAGAAAGGCTTGAAAATGGTTCAGCCAGGCGAAATAACCTTCGTGGTCATAGCCAGAAACGCAACAAATGAGCCGCACAGGCTAGTCGCGTCCTCAATCGGCGTAGCTATTCCTTCAGGCAAGAACCAGTACGGCTACCTTTCGGAGCATCACTCCTTTGGGCAAACCGACGAAACCGCTGGCGACTACGCGGAAGACTTGGCTGCCACCATGTTGGCAACAACCATGGGCATTCAGTTTGACCCAGAAACCGCATGGGACGAGCGGAAACAGCTTTTCAAAACCAGCGGCTTAATTATCAAAACTGCCAACATCACGCAGACTGCGATAGGTGACAAAAATGGCTTGTGGACAACAGCGGTTGCCGCAGCGGTTTTCGTGCCTGCACAGAACAGCAAACTCTTGAAACCCCAGTAAAAGTTTCTTTTCAACTTTTACATTTTCTTTTGTTTCGTCCTCACTTAGTCCAATAGGTGTATGTGCGAAAGAGTTATTTCTCTAAAAGAGAGTTTTAGGCAGCGATGCAAAATGAAGTACAGCGGCAAAACAGCAACCGCCATAATCACATACCCCGAAAACAAAATCTTGTTAATTAAACGGTCCACGCTGCCCTTCGTGGGGTACTGGGCGCTACCAGGCGGAAGGTCTGAGCTCGAAGAATCAGCCGAGCAGACAGCGCTGCGGGAAACTAAAGAAGAAACAGGACTTGACGTTGCCATAGTCCGCAAGGTGGGCGAATACCACGAGCAAGGCGTTCAGGCTGGAGTAGAATACAACTATTACGCCACATGCTTTTTGACGAAGCCTGTTGGCGGAGAAGTAAAAAAGCAGGAAACCGAAATTGCGGAAATCAAGCTTTTCAGTTTAAGTGCGCTTCCTGAACTGGCTTTTGAGCATATTCAAATGGTAAAAGACTGTGTTGCTACTGTTATGCGGAAGTAAACGGCAAGGTATGTAGCCGATGTCGCAGGGTTTTTACTTAGGCAGCTTCTTTTTTGTTTTTGAGTTTTTCTTCGATAAGCGCCAGCAACTCTTCGGGCTTCACAGGTTTCACCAAATACGCATCAGCGCCCTCATCGAGAGCTTTGACGCCAGTTTCTAATGAGGGAAAACCGGTAATCATAATTTTTATGGCGTTCTGCATGGTTTTCTGCATCTTGACAAGCAGGTCTGTGCCGTCCATATCTGGAAGGCGAATGTCGATTAAAGCAATGTCGTAGTTTCCAATCTTTGATTTCTCGATGGCTTCTTTACCGGTTTCAGCCACGTCGGTTTCGTACCCCTTTTTCTGAAGAATACGAGTAAGTGTTCTAAGGATAGATTTGTCGTCATCTACTACGAGTATGTGTTTTTTGTCTTTATCCAAAGTATCTCTCCCCTATGTCTTAGATTTTCGATAATTTAAGCCCCGTCAACTTTGCTCTTGATTTTAGGCATGTGGCAAAGTCTAAGGTTGTGGCTCCATGTTATTTCAGCAGAAACATTTACAGTTTTATCTTACGTCCTTATAAATAATGCTGCCTGCAAAAGTTAACGAATTCCTGCATAATTTCCGGGTAACATAAAACGTTTCTACATCCAGACAACAACTTGCCACCGTTGATTCATTAACCATTAAGCAGTGCTTATATATGTAAAAAACAGATAGATAACTGTCTATCAGTCATGCTTCTATAGGCAAGGTTTTGGTTAAGTTGAGTGAAAAAGACATCCTCAAATTTCTCCAAGGTCTAGGTTTTTCAAAACGGGAAATCCAAGTTTACATGTTCCTTGCCAAAAGCGGAGCCCAATCCACAAGCTTCGTAGCTAAAAAACTAAAGATGGAACGCGTGCAGGCATACCGTACATTCAAGAAACTGCAGGAAAAAAGTTTCATAGAAGCAACGATAGAGAGACCAACGCGGTTCACGGTGGTTCCATTTGAAAAGCTGTTAGATTCCTTTATTGACTCAAAACGGGATGAAGTGGAAAACCTCAACTTTCAAAAAGAAGCTTTGCTATCTTCATGGCGAACGGTCAGCGCCCCCGAATCAGACTATACGGTGGCGAAGTTCTCAGTCATCAACGGCAAAAAGAAAATCCACGCTAAAATGCTGAACATGATTGGCGAAGCAGAAAAAGCCGTGTACTTTCTCACAACCAGTATAGGTGTTATCCAAGAAGATTTAGACGGCGTTTTTGATGCCCTCCTTGAAAATTCTCATGAACATAAGGACTTTAAGTTCAAAATTATAGCCGACATTTCAAAAGACAACCTTGAGATAATGGCGCGCTTAGACAAGATGATTTCGGCTGAAAACACAGATGTTGAATGTCGTCATCTTAACTTGAATTCCCGATTCTTCCCGCGTTTTCTCATTAAAGACGAGGAAGAAGCAATACTGTACGCGACCAGCGGAGATGAAGCATCAGTACTGAACATTGAGGATGAGGGTTTATGGATTAACGATAAAATGTTCGTTTCCATTTTGAAAGCGTTTTTTGTTCAGATGTGGCAAACTTCAGTGGAAGCCTACGCGCGTATAGATGAGCTAAGAACTGGGGTACCCTTAGGCGAAACCCTCGTGATAAAAGACTCCGAGGAAGCATGGCGAAAAATGGATCAACTGTTAGACGCTGCCACAGAAGATGTCATCATTATCACTTCATCACAAAGTCTAAACAGCATCGTGGAAAATGACCCCTTCGCCAAGCATCGCAAACAAGGCTTGAAATACCGCATAATGGCACCCATAGACTTAGACAACCTTGACGCAGCGAAAAAACTTTCAGCCCACTACGAAATCAAACATGTGCCTATAAACTACATGACGATGATGCTTATCGACGACAAAAACCTCTTCATGTTCAAAACACCACCGCTGAGCGACCTGACGGAC
>CALMWK010000083.1 GCA_937873375.1 Candidatus Bathyarchaeota archaeon | reverse complement strand
AACCGCTTCCCCTCATCATAACAAGACCTAGGTCCAATTGGGTTGACTTTTCCCCAGTAACTCTCAGGCGTAGGCACAACCTCGGCGTCACCATAAACCTCCGAAGTCGAAGCAAACAGCAGCGTCGCATCGTTTTTCCTTGCTAACTCCGCCATATTCTCAGTTCCCCACGCGCTGGTCTGCAAGGTTGCAATCGGATGAGCCATATACTCGTCAGGAGACGCATGCCCCGCCATATGCAAAATAACATCAAACTTTTCTTTGCTCTTAAAACCGCAAACATCAGCCTTAAGCAGTTTAAACTTGGGATTTTTTGTTAAATGGTTAATGTTCTTTAATCTTCCAGTGGAAAAATCATCAACAACCACAACATCTGCACCAAAATCTACCAGCACATCGCAAAGCCAACTGCCAATAAACCCAGCTCCACCCGTAACCAAAACTTTTTTCTCGGCGAAAAACTCGCCCTTCACGTTGCTTTTTATTTTTTCAATGTCTTCACGAATTATGTCGTCCATCATGTTGTTTGCCTCTTGCAAAACTGCTTATACGACAGTTCTAAAGCTTCCCAGTACCTCTCAGGGCTGCCAATGTCCAAATGTGCGTAACTACTATCCAGCTTAACTGCGTAAACCTTCAACCTCCAATCAACAAGCTTTTGTATGGCATCCGTCAACTGGATTTCCCCGCTTCTTCCCGGTTCAGTTGCTTCAAGCGCCTTAAAGATAGCTGGCTTAAAAACATACATAGCCATAATCGCCAAGTTAGTTTTAGGCTTCTCTGGCTTCTCAACCACCCCTCGAACCTTGATGACTCCCGCTTCCACCTCGTCGCCTTCGACAATTCCATACTGCCGCGGATTCTCAATTTCCAACGCAATAAACGCTGCATCCGCATCCAACCGCTCATATACATTCAGCAGCTTCTTAATGTAATCCATTTCCTCCGAGATTATGCAACTGTCCCCCGCATGAACCAAACAATCCTCGTTCTGCACAAACGGCTGAGCCATCAAAACCGCATTGCCAAAACCTTTAGGCTCAGGCTGATTAACCCACATAGCCGTCGAAGTATTCAGTTTCTCGTAGAAATCCTCCAAATCCGAAGCCTGCCCATTCTTACCCAAGCTTTCCAGAGTTTTAATACAATTTGCGTCAGGGGTGAAATGGTCCTCTATGCCTCGTTTGCCTCGGCCAACAACGTAGCAGAACTCGCGAAGTCCCGCATCGTAGAGTTGCTCAAAAACCATCTGCACCACAGGCTTCACTGATGCTTCACCGTTTGCAGTCTTAGAGAAGATAGGCAGCATCTCTTTCGGTTGCTCTTTCGTGGCTGGAAACAGGCGCGTTCCCAAACCTGCCGCTGGAATAATTACCTTGCGAACCATCCTGTATCTACTCTGTCCTTTCATTTCTACTATGCGCCATATATATTTAGTGAAGACCTAAAAACTCAAACAGCTAATCATTTCTACGTCAAGTTCCAAAGATGCTATGTCGTGGAGCAAATCTTATATCATGGTGAAACCTTTACATACATGGTGAAAAACTTGGAAACTGGAGTAGAAGTCAAGAAAGTGGATTCCCAAGGCCGCCTTATACTGCCTGCTGATTGGCGCGAAGCTGAAATAGGCGAAAACCGAGAATTGTACATCATAAAGAGAAAAGGATACCTAAAAATAGTTCCCAAGCGCCGCATCGATCTGACCGAAAACTTTGACAAAGTCGACCTATGCGTGGAATCCATCGGAGACTGGAACGAATTTCAAAAGAAATTCTATGAGGCACACACATGAAATTCCTAGATGCAAACGTGTTCATCTACGCCTATTACAAACCCAAAAAACAGCTTACAGAAAAAGAGAAACAGATGAAAGAACAAGCCAAGAAAATCATCACAGACATATCCCAAGGCAAAGAGCAAGCGATAACAACAGTCGTACACTTGTCTGAAATGGTCAACATATTAAAACATGGTATGCCCTTAGAAAAGCTAACCGAAGTCATCCGTGGTCTCCTTATGATGGGTAACATCAAGGTTCAAGGAGTAAGCAAAGAAGCATACTTCGCTGCAAACGAGCTAGGAGACGACATAAAACTCGAAGCCAACGACGCCTTAGCAATCGATGTCATGAAGTCAAACAACGTGACAGAAATATTTACGTTCGATAAAGACTTCGACAGCGTAGAAGGCATAACAAGAATACCAAAATTGAAGTTTTCGAAATGATAAAATAGTTTTCTGTCTACAGAAGAATCTGCCAATAGTTGAAACTTTAATATGTTGCAATAGTAAACTGAACATTACGCTGGCTAAAGATATGTCATCAAAAAAACAAAAAATCTCTGTAATAGGCGTCGGCTATGTCGGATTATGCACTGCAGTCGGATTCGCAAGCAAAAGCTACACCGTAATAGCCTCAGATGTTGACGCAAAAAAAGCCGCAAAAATTAACAAGGGGCTTCCTCCTTTCCACGAACCTGGACTCCAAGAAAAACTCAAAACCAGTGTCCAAAACGGCAACCTCAAATGTTTAGTTAGCCAAACAGAGCAGGCGGTTTTAGAAACAGACTTGACTTTTGTGGCTGTTGGGACTCCGAGTAAACCCGACGGCAGCATAGACCTCAAATACATAGAAGCTGCATCACACGACATAGGCAAAGCACTCAACAAAAAAGACACCTACCACGTTACAATAATCAAAAGTACAGTCGTGCCTGGAACAACCCAAAACGTCGTCAAACCAATTCTCGAAAAAGAATCAGAAAAGAAATGCGGCAAAAACTTTGGCTTGTGCATGAACCCCGAATTTCTCCGCCAAGGCTCCGCATTTGAAGACACCTTGCACGCTGACCGCGTAGTCATAGGTGCACACGACAAAAAAGCCGGCGACACATTAGAAGACCTCTACAAAAACTTCTATGGCGCCAAGGTTCCGCCAGTTATCCGAACCACTCTTTCCACGGCTGAGCTGATCAAGTATGCCAGCAACTCGATGCTAGCCACAAAAATCAGCTTCATAAACACAATAGCCAACATGTGTGAACAAATTCCAGGCGCCGACGTTAAGGTCGTAGCTGAGGCCATGGGTTTAGACAAACGCATAGGTCCACTGTTTTTAGATGCAGGTTTAGGCTACGGCGGTTCATGTTTCCCCAAAGACGTAAAAGCGCTAATTGCCTGCTCCAAAGCCTTCGGTTACAACCCCGAACTTTTGGAAACCGTTGAAAAAGTAAACAAGACCCAACCCCTAAAGGCAGTCCAATTTTGCAAACAACAACTCGGAACTCTGCAAGGAAAAACTATTGCAATCTTGGGCTTAGCTTTCAAGCCAGACACAGATGACATGCGAGAAGCCCGCGCCATACCCATAATAAACCAGCTACTAAACGAAGGCGCCAACATAACCGCTTACGACCCAGTCGCAATACCCGTCGCAAAAACCATCTTCCAAAACAAAATCCAATACGCCACCTCAACACTCAACTGCCTCAAAAACGCCGACTGCTGCATAATAGTAACCGAGTGGAGTGAATTCAAAAAACTCACTCCAGAAGACTTCACCAAAAACATGAAGCAACCCCACCTCATAGACGGAAGAAGAATCTACAACCCAGTCGTGTTCCGAGAAAAACTCAAATTTACCGCCATCGGGTTCGGTAACTAAAACAGCGATAGGTCAGGCAAACTCACCTGTCTTTTTTACCTAAAAACATATGCACCTAGACAGAGGCTAAGCAACTAAAATAAAAAGAACCTTGAAACACAAAAACCAAAACCGATAAACGCCTCTCCCATTAACATCTGTTAACTCACAAACTCAAACACACCGCTGGGAAAACACAAATGAGCAAAGCCCAAGACATGGCAAAAACCTCAGCCAAAGGCAGCTTCCACATGCTATGGGGACTCATAGTCTCAACCCTGATCTCATCAGTAGGCACAATATTCATCGCCCGCCTACTAGAATCCGACCAATACGGCCTATACACAATCGTCCTGACCGTTCCCACCCTTATAATCCTATTCAGAGACTGGGGCGTAAACTTCGCCATGACCCGATTCGCCGCCCAATACCAAGCAGAAGGCAGAACCACCGAAATCAGAAATATCTTTGTTTCCGGTTTAATCTTCGAAATTGCCCTAGGCTTAATGCTCTCCGTCACATCTTTTGCACTCGCAGGTTTCGTGGCGACCAACGTCTTTCACCGCCCAGAAATAACATCTATGATCCAGCTAGCCGCATTCACCGTCTTAGCTAGTGGACTTATTACCACTGCAACAGCGGCATTTACAGGCATCGAAAAAATGGCGTACAACAGTGTGATGCTTGTTTGCCAGTCCATAATCAAAACCACAATTATAATTACCCTCGTAGTCTTCGGATGGGGCACATCTGGAGCCGTTATAGGCTACACAAGCGCTATGCTGATTGCTGGGATAATCGGCGTATCACTCATGTGGATACTGTACAGAGATTTACCAAAATCACCAACACCTAAACTCGAAATAATGGCGTACATAAAAACAATGCTCACCTATGGCGTACCGCTGTCTCTTTCCGTCATCGTGCTTGGATTTCAAACACAGTTTTATGCTTTCCTGCTACCCATATACTATATTACCGACAACACAGTTATTGGCAACTTCGGCATAGCCGCAAACTTCGTTGTCCTCATAACCTTCTTCGCTATCCCCATAACAACTATGCTGTTCCCCGCTTTCTCTAAACTTGACCACAAAAAAGACAACCAAACACTAAAAAACGTCTTCCAATTCTCAATCAAATACGCAGCGCTCCTAGTGGTGCCCGTAGCAGCACTTGTCATGTCTTTGTCTGAACCCGCAGTCTCAACACTCTTTGGCAATACATACGACACCGCACCGTTATTTTTGGCGTTGCTTGCCATAACCTACCTGTACACAGCCTTCGGCAGCCTAAGCACAGGCAACCTCATTAACAGCCAAGGCGAAACCAAATACAACCTAAAACTTTCCTTAATCACAGCCGCCATAGGCTTCCCCATGGGCTTCATACTGATTATGAACTTTGGTGTTTTAGGTCTAATCAGCACAACCTTGGTAGCAGGGCTTCCAAGTCTCTTCATTTCGTTGCGGTGGATAAAAAAACGCTATGGCTTAACTGTGGATTGGCGTTCATCTGCAAAAATAATTTTCTCATCCGCCACAGCAGCAGCCCTAACATATGTTCTGGTGACTCAGCTGAGTTTTGCCAGTTGGCTACGGCTCGGTATTGGTGTGGTCGTTTTCGTGCTGTCCTTCATTTTGGTAACGTTGCTGACGAGAACCATAAACAGGGAAGACGTAAGTAACCTGCGCGATATGCTTAGCTCAATAGGACCTCTACGGGGATTATTAAACCGCCTTCTGGATGTACTTGAAAAATTAATGTCCCTTCTCAAAATATGACCCTAAAGCCTCAGCAAAACCAATCTTCACAAACAAAATCCAATACGTCCCAGCAGTTAACTGCCTTTAGCAAGAGCTCTCTGTGCCCCTACAGCAAAAGTTAATATCATTTACCGCCTAAGAATCCTGCCAAAACACTGCTTCAACCCAATCGGTGCCTAACTTGAATTTATCCTCTAAACGCACACAAGCCTTGCTTTTACCAATACAAGTAGCAGTAAGCATCCTGCTTCTTATTTTCCTGTTTCAAAACGTGAACCTGACTGAAACCTACAAAATCCTATCCTCAGTTAACCTGCCCGTCTTAGCCGTATCAATTGTATTCTTTATTTTATCTTCCTTCGCTATTGGGTTTGCACTACACGGCGCCTTAAAAGCCACAGGCTCCGCCCCACCCCTGCGCATAACCCAGCTCGCAAACTTTGGGGGTCAACTGCTCAGCGACGTAACCCCTGCAAAATCAGGATACTTCGCCACCCCCGTGCTGCTTAATCAACTAAAAGCTGTCCCCATCGAGAAAGGACTAATGAGCGTAATGTCCGTGGGCGCAGTCAACTTTTTCGTAAAAGCGGCATTCTCAACCGCTGCGCTGATTTACTTCTTAAACCGCATCACCATGGAAACAACCATGATGAATGGGCTCCTAATTGGCATAAGCATACTCCTCGTAGGTGGCATAGGCCTTACCGTAATTGTCTGGACAAACTATCTCTCGAGCCTTCTTCAAAAACTCTCCAAACTACCTCTAATAGGCTCACTCATCAGAAAACTTGGCTCAATACGCGCAATGTTCGCCAAAGACAAAACAGCACTACGCAAATCAGCAAAAACTTCAACTGCCTCCGTTATAGCCTCCATACTGCTAAGCGCAATATCATTGTACCTGCTTGCACAAGCCATAGGCCTAACCCAACCCACATTCCAAGACCTACTCTTTATGGGGCCTTTAACTGCAGTCTTCATGTACGTTCCCTTGACCTTCGCTGGTTTAGGCATACAAGAAGCAGCGTATACTTTTCTCCTAACAAGCATTGGTGCTCCACTCGAAACTGCACTAACCTTTGCGCTCTTGGTTAGACTTATAGCAACAACCACTGACCTCATAGGTCTACCACCTTTAATCAAAACAGGCACTGGAGTCTTAAGTGCATTAAACAGAAAAGAAGACCCAAATTCAACAATAATATCTAACAATCGCTGACCCAAAAAAAGCGCAACAGCCAAAAACATAAACACCTTATATTAGACTATAAATTCAGAAAATGCTGGAAAACCACACACGACAATCAACAACGTGTTCATTGAGGTGGAACCTTGGCTTTGAATGGCATATCAGTAGTTACGACAACTTGGAATGAAAGGGAAAACATCGAAAAACTAATTCTGGCAACACGTGCAGTCCTATCAAATTGTTTGCATGAAATAATTGTGGTTGATGACAGTTCATCTGATGGGACAGTGGAGGTTGCGAAGCGTTTTGCTGATGTGGCTGTGACCAAGCCAAGGGAAGGCCAAACGAAAGGTCTACTGTACGGCATGCAACTCGCCCAATACCCAGTTATAGTCACCATAGACTCCGATTTAGAGAATGACCCAAAACACATCCCCGAACTGGCAGGGCTGGTTGGCGAGTTTGATGTTGTGGTAGCTTCCCGCTCAAAAATCCCACGCATCTCAGAAAAACTCGCCTCCAAAACCATAGGCAAACTCTTCGGCGTCACTGATTCCTTTTCAAATTATCGGGCATTCAAAAAAGACATAGTTCCCCTTTTGTCCCTGAAAGGGGGTGAAACCTTTGGCGCAGAATTTTTAGTAATCGCCAAAAAACACAACCTCAAAATCGGAGAACTAACCTACGTGGCTCCACCAAGAAGACAAAACCCACGAATTGGTGGTACCGTGAAAGCAAATTTGAGGATTTTTTGGGCAACACTCAGGTGCATAGTTTTGCATCTGAAATAAAGAAATGTTTTTGAAAAAAGGGATGGTTTATGGCGGTGGTGGCGGCGGTGACTGTGGCGACGGCGATGATGATGGTAATGGCGGTAATGGGTTGGCGACTTTTCGGTGATACACCCTTGCCACTACACAAAGCACGGATGCCACAAGTGCCAACCAGAAAGGCCACACGAACCCTGTGGAAACACTAACACTCACAGTTAAGCCCTGAATCGTACCTGCTGGGATGGCAATTGTTGCCGAACCTGACAGCGGGATGTTGAGTTGAGCCACTGCTTGCATAACCGTAGTCAAACCGAAAATAAGCACGGCAAAGAACAGTAGGCTGGCGAGCGGTTTGTAGTATGCAAAGCCTACGAGGTGTTTGGCGTAGGGTTTTGTGGGAACAACCGAATAAATCAGCATTACAATTCCGGCCACTGCAAAGGTGAGTATGCTTGTTAGGTTGAGTGCCCAAATTAGCGGAATCGTGAATGCTGTGCCAAATAGGCTGAAGTCCATGTTGAAAGGTGAGATGTTTGCTTGAATCAAGTTTTCGCCTGCTGTTAGTTGCCACCATGGAATGAACAAGGAAACAGCTACTGCAGCGATTGTTAGTGCGCCACCAGCTAAGCCAAACCAGTTTAGTTTTATGGTCATGTTTTTCACCTATGTTAACGGGATTTCGCCCACGTGGATTCTTTGGGTTAAGTCGAGGGTGATGCCGCTGATGTCCACGTTCATTCCCGTTAGGTCCACACTTATTTTTTGTTCCCCCGCATGAGCAGTAGCGAAGTGGTTTACTGCGTCTTCTGTCCAGGTGCCTGTTACAGGAATCAGTGCGGTTTCACCGCCTCTTAGTTGAATGGGGGTTGCGAGTGCGACTTTTCCTAGTGGGAAATCGTGTTCTGTGCAGACTACGTTTGCGGACATCGACCTTAAGGTTAGGTCCAAGCTAAAAGGGTTTGTGAAGTTGAAAGAGAAGTTTACTGTTCTCGAGATGGGGTCATATTCTGAGCTTACCATTTGTGGTACTTCTATTGGGGCTTCTAGAAGGCTTCCGTTTCCGCCAGTTCCAGCTCCATTCATCAGGTTTTTTATTTCGGGTGGGATAATTAGTCCCGATAGGTTATCTCTGTAGATAACTACCTCTGCAACTAGAGGAACTGCAATTATGGCTACTGTGATGAGTGTTAGAAGTATGCGTACTTTATCCATCCCATCCCCTTCCTGCGGTATAACTCTCTATATTGTGTCAGCTTTTAAATCTCACTGTTAGTTATTGAAAGTGCTGTTTGATTTCTTCAAGCGACAAA
This sequence comes from Candidatus Bathyarchaeota archaeon, assembly GCA_937873375.1. Classification (GTDB taxonomy): domain Archaea; phylum Thermoproteota; class Bathyarchaeia; order Bathyarchaeales; family Bathycorpusculaceae; genus JADGNF01. Next base: position 1,189 of record CALMWK010000083.1, on the reverse strand, counting down.
ATGGCAACGCCGCTGTCTTTCAGTGCCTTTTCGGCTTCTTCGGTTTCTTTGGGTCTTAGAACCAACACAAATTTGCCGTCGAAATGCACTGCGGATGAATAAGCGTATTCGATGTTTAGGTCGTGTTCGCCTAAGATTTTAGTTATTTGTGAAATAGGGTTTTTCTCGCTTATCAGTATGGCTGTGACTTCAGTGTTTTTCTTCGACTTTGCAAGGTTAAACTCTGCACTTTCCAGTATCTGCGAAGCCTTCTGCGGGTTCTCTGTGACCATTCTGATTAAGCCGAATTCTCCAGCTTCTGCTATGGACAGAGCGTATATTTTGATTTGGTTTTTGTCCAGATAGGACATCACTTCGGAGAGTGAGCCAGGTCTATTGTCTAAGAAGACGCTTACTTGTGGTACAGGCACTTGAACACCAATTCCAATTAGGGCTCAAACGGTATTTATGTTTTCACACTAGACCTAAATTGGATTCTTTTGTATTGATTAAAATCGAGGACCTGATGTGTTGCTCTCCGTACATATTTCCAGCCGACAGCACCCAGCAAAACCTTCCACAAACAAGGCAAGAAAAATAGGTTTTCGTTTCTTGTTGGCTCTGTCATATTTGGTGCCTATTAGCCAATCGATGCAGAAACGATAGAGGGGGTAGGTCAAAACAGCAGAAAAAACGGAGGGGGAAGAGGTAGGTTAGAACTATAGGGACCTACCAGAAATCAAAGCCTATAGCAAAAAGCAGCATAAACCCGCTACTCCCCACAAAAATCCTTCAGCGCCCAAAACAGCTTATGTGTAAAACTATATATCTTCACGTACCGTATATTCAAAAAGTTTCCACTTGGAGAATAACTGCTTTGCTGAAATGTGTCGAGGTCTCAAAAACATTCGGCGGACTTCAAGCACTAAAAAAAGTAGACTTAACAGTTAACCAAAACGAAATCTCCGGACTGGTAGGACCCAACGGTTCCGGAAAATCAACCATGCTCAACCTTATTAGCGGCGTGTACAAACCCGACACAGGAAAAATCTTTTTCAAAAACGAAGCCATCTCAAAACTGCCGCCTTACACCATATGCGCCAAAGGCATAACCAAAACCGCGCAAACCGTCCAATCCTTCCCAGACATGACCACCCTCGAAAACGTCCTCACAGGCGTCTTCTTCTCAAGCAAAAAATACGGCGAAAAA
>CALMWK010000082.1 GCA_937873375.1 Candidatus Bathyarchaeota archaeon | reverse complement strand
AACTGCTTGAAAACGCGCAGACTCCCACCAGTCGGGTGCACGCTGTGTTGGGCGGCACGTAAATTCTAGCGCATATTACATGCCCGTAACGGCGCGTTGCACAAACGTGAGTATAGCCATAATCAAAAACAGGACAATCGCTAGAACGCTCCATTCACGTCCGGCATTTGTCGCTATTCCTAGCATACCGCCACTACCTGCGAAGAACAAAACAACGAAGCTAATTACCATCCATCTTACGTTTCGGAAGTCAATCTTTAGGATGTAATCCAGCAACGCCAACACGATCAACCACGCCAACATACACCCAATTTGAATATAGTACAACACAGGTCGTTCCAATTGTGGAGCTTTCAAGAGCAAAAACACTAAAGGGAATGCCAAGAGAAACTCGAAATAACCAATCCAGTGTCCATACTGAGGTTTGCCCAGAAGTCTAAAAATGAAAACGAGTATCGCCGATACAAAAAATGCGACTGCTACAATTGCGCCGAGCAGATTCATTTTTTCAATCATACGATCCCTCACTCAACTCACATCGGACTTTGCCGCCCAACGGTTTGCGTTACCCGCGGGTGGGTGGGACGAGATAACGCTGCTTTGACGGAACCAGCCTCAAGCCGCGTAAACTGCCTGAAAACGCGGCGAGTCCCACCCGTCGGGTGCACGCTGTGTTAGGCAGCTTTTCGATGTTCATGCAAGATAAGCTCGACTGGCAATACGAAATTCTTCTTGCGTGGATTTGTACTCTTTTTTCTTATGCCCAAACAGTTTGTCATACTCATCAACAGCGTTTACATCAATATTGTATACATCGCTGGAATAGTATCGCCAACAGCGTCCTTCGAATATACCCTTTTCTAATTCAAGAACCAAAAGGCCGTAAGGAAATTTACCCTCAGCATCGCTGATGTTGTAGTCTTTGGAGCTTTTAAACCCATGTTTACAATAATTGTGGGGAGACCCTTGAATGATGATGGCTTTATAGCCTTTTTCCAAGGCAACTTTTCTGGAGTGATGGATCAACGCAGAACCAATGCCTTGTCTTTGAAATGCGGGTAAGACGCTTATGGGTCCAAATGTTGCCGTTTCAATCCTATGGCTTGATTCAGCAACGACAGATGATTTGGTATACATGATGTTGCCAACAATTTTGTCCTCCAAAATAGCAACAAAATCCAGCTCGGATATGAAATCGGAATGCGCTCTCATTGTATGGACTAAATAATGCTCATCACATCCTTGAACATATAAATTCCAAAAAGCCTCCCGCGTCAGTTCTTCCACCTTTCTGTAGTCATTCTCGGTTTCGCTTCTGATAGATAGATTCACGTATCTGATCCTCCAATTTCAGACTGATCAATCCTGTTTTGCTGCCTAACGGATGGGCATTAGCTGCGGTGGGTGGGAGTGTGGACGCGCCGTCGAAACGGAGAAAAGCCCAAAGCCAGACAAATGCCAAAAAACGCGGCACGTACCCACCGTCAGCTGCATGCCGTGTTAGGTGGCACGCATTAACGGAACCAGGCTTCAGATCAGAAAACGGCTTGGGAGCGAGGTCGAAACACGGCGGGCAAACTGACCAGGCGAAAAGACTGCCCAAATTATGACACGATGGCAGGCAACTGACCAGAACCATTTTTATGAAACGATCCACGCCGACTCTTTGCCTTTCAATTTCCAAACGAGCGAAACGAGCTGGATAAAGAATGCAAGTTGACTTTAGAAACGAGAAAGATATAGCCAGGACTTTCCGAAAAGATTCCACCGCTAAGAAGGACAAGACGGGCAAGGGCATAGATGGCGGGCAAGACGGAAGGGGCAACGTTTTTCCGATTACTCGAATATGCCCGCGGACCCACTTCAAAAAAACGCGTGCCACCTAACGGTCTGCGTTACCCGCGGGTGGGCGGGAGGAGACAACACCATTTTGACGGAACCAACCTCAAGCCACGCAAACTGCCTGAAAACGCGGCGACTCCCACCCGTCGGGTGCACGCTGTGTTAGGCAACCTGCCCGCTGACCAGAACGATGGCAGAAAAAAGATACCACTGCCGACACGCCCAACTTTTACACATAACTTAATCTTTGGCAATACTAATTTGCCGCTCGTTTTCAATCCTTATCTATGAGTTGATAGGTAACGCGGCTTCAAGCTGTTTAGCTTCTTTATACATGCTATCCAAACTTTGCTCAATTAAGTCAATAATGGCGTCAATTTTTCCAAGCATTTCGGTATCGTAAATTACATTTTTTGAGATGCCAACATGCTTTCCGTAATTAGTACTCGATACATAAACCTTTGCGTCATCAACTGTGAGGTCAGAATGCGCGAATATTTTGTCACGATCATCAACAATTTTTTTGTGCAAATCGAGATAATGAAGGGGAACGTGTTTGGGCGGATCGTTTTCAAGTTTATGAAACTTCTTAATTTCACCGTAAGATTTCTTGTAAGGTTTTGAATACTCTATTAGAGCGAACTGAAATGCTGGATTGACTAACACGGAACCATCGTTTTTCTTGATGTTATGCAGAATTATCCAAGCCTCATTGAGGTTGCTGATACATGAGACAAAGTGAACATATTCTTCTTCTTGCTGAGTCATTTTTGTTCCTCAAAGACGCACATGTATTCGATTTGGTTGCCTAACGGTGTGCGTTACCCGCTGGTGGGCGGGACGAGACAACGCCACTTTGACGGAACCAGGCTTGAGCCAAGAGAACTGCCTGAAAACGCGGCGACTCCCACCAGTCGGGTGCACGCTGTGTTAGGCCGCTTTATTTCGGGAAAAACCTTCCTGTCCTTTGCATGTATACTTTATATTCCTCCCCAAACTCCTTTATCATCATTTGCTCTTCTTTGGGGACACGGGCGAATAAGCCAGCAATTGCCGTGATTGCGAAGACTACAAAAACCAAATTTGCAGTCACTAAAGCAAGGCTTGTTCCATAGCCAATCATAGCCGTGTAGAGTGGGTGGCGTATTCGAGCGTAAGGCCCTGTGGTCACCAAGTGGTGTTCTTTTCGCAATTGTAGTTGAGGTGACCACTCTTTCCCAAGCGCAACCTGAGTCCATGACCAAAATCCAAGACTGGCGAGTCCTAAGGCAAACCCTATCCAGCGTAGCCAGTCGGGAAATGGAACAGAGAGTACTCCCATCCAAGTCGGATTGATAGCATAAAGTGCTAGCCAACCGAGCAAGATAAAGAACATAACAACCCGAACGGCGAACATACCATGTCCTTCGCGTTCAACAGCTTCATGGTCGGGCATTACTCGCTCTCCAGCCCGACGAACCTTGAGCGCAAAGTATATTCGCATTACAAACACTCCTGCGAAAAGAGCCCAAAAGGCGACACGAAAGATTGATTCTGTGGTCACAGGATTATTCTCCTTCACTCAGAAAAGCGGCCTAACGGTGTGCGTTACCCGCGGGTGGGCGGGACGAGAGAACGCTGTTTTGACGGAACCAATTCCAAGCCACGCAAACTGCCTGAAAACGCGGCGACTCCCACCCGTCGGGTGCACGCTGTGTTGGGCGCACTCATGGAACGCCAACTGACTTGATTGATAATGAACCACAAACCCATCTTGATAAGATTTTACACTCAACCCAAACTTTGACAATGGACAAAAAAGAGTCTAACCTTACAAGATGCTTGCCAGGCAGATGCCCGACAACGTGAAAAACCAACTTTGCGAAGAAATGAAACTGAACCGAAGAACCTGAATGAAACCCTGTAAAACTTTACCGATGAAATTGAACTCAATTGGACAACCTTACATCACCCAAACCCGACAGAATGACCGAAACCCACTTTGGGATGAAAGACCTTGACGAACTAGAAACAAGGACAGCCGAGTTGAGAACCGATGTTGCAGGCTACACAGACTTTCAGAATGAAGCATCTGCAGCGCAGAGAAGCCTGGCTGCAAGAGTTCCACACGATTTGCGCCGCAGTTGCGGACGAGCCAGAGATAACCTTGATTTGATGCCCAGAAGCACGCGCCGCGTTCGTTGCGGGGTGTGTGGGTTATTCAAAGGCTTCTCGCCCTACAAAACTCATGTAAAAGTGCAACTCTGACTTTGACAGACTTCACAATTCAATTTCTCGCAAAGATCTAAACTCTGACATTGTATTCGTGCGCCCAACGGATTGCGTTACCCGCTGGTGGGCGGGAGGAGGCAGTGCTGCTTTGACGGAACTGGCTTGAGCCACGCAAACTGCCTGAAAACGCGGCGAGTCCCACCAGTCGGGTGCACGCTGTGTTAGGCGCTGTTGTCATTTACTGAGCCTACCTTTTACGCGCTCTTCAATCATTCCTGCAAGCTTTTCACCATCGCGCAGACTTGGCGAAATTATAAAGCTGGGCAGCCACGAAAACCCGTAGACGATGCCATAGAGACGGTGAAACGGCGTGAGTTTTTTGGTAAGCACAACCCAAGAACGGGGATGTCCCAAGAAACCCTTCGCTTTAATCTCAACAATGTCCCGCCAATCGATGTGGAGATTGCGCCACAAGAATGTGACGCTTATGCCTGCCTCATCTACAGTGACCTCGCAGAAATAATTTGCGGTGATTAGCAGGACAATTGCAAGGAGGATGCCATAAGAGAAGGAAATCAGCCACGCGGATGCAGATACGCCATTGGCAGTTTGACCAACGCGGATGGCAAACCTGATCAGAAAGTACAACGGCGCGAGAAAAGCGAGAATATTGAAAAACGGAGCGAAAAGGTGGGCAGGAGGAGTTTGTTTGAAGTTGATAGTTGCCATGATTCATCATTGTGAGAACATCAATTTATGTCCAGCGCCTAACGGTAAGCGTTACCCGCGGGTGGGCGGGACGAGACAACGCCGCTTTGCCGGAACCAGCTTTGAGCCACGCAAACTGCTTGAAAACGCGGCGACTCCCACCCGTCGGGTGCACGCTGTGTTAGCCAGCCTTAACGACCTCAACAATTCGATCTGCAAGTTCCTCTACCGTATATTGGGAAGTACTCAAAGCCAATTTATCTGCCAAGGAAGGACTATAACTCATTACTTCGTCCTTTGATATTTTATGCCAGATTGGAAGGATAACCTTTCCACCTACCATTTCCTTGGCCACTAAACCGTTTAGTTCATACTGCGTCCAATTTTTCGCAAAGAAGGCAGAAGATAAAACAACGATGCCAAATCGTGACTTGGCAAGCCCTTTATCTATTGATTGGCGAAGGCTGTCCCCAACTCTTAGTTCAAACTCATCATACCAGACCGAAATTCCGCGTGCTTGCAGAGCTTCTGCCAGCGAACGAACTAATTCTTCTTTATCTTCAGATGCATGAGATATAAATGCGTCGTAGACTTTGTCGTTCTGGTTGTTGGCAACTATGGGAGAGCGTTGAACAATTTCACTTCTGAGCCTACTTATTTCATTAGCCAACTCATCATTTCTTCTTTGTTCAGTTTTCTTAATCGTGTCCAACATTTTTTGTTGTTCTTTTGCTTGCGCAGCAGACAGTTTGTTTTGCGAATCATACAATTTACTTGTCTTATCTGCTATCTTCTTATTGATATCAGCCCTCTTACCTTGCAACCGAACAATTTCATCCTGGAGCCGTTGAATGCTGCGCATCTTACTGTTGAGCGATGACTGGCTCGTATTCTTTGTTACGCTTTTTTGAATATCTGCAATCTGCTTGTTTTTTGATGCTTCATCTTTGGCAACATCTGCCAAGTCGCGTTGAAGACGTTCAATCTCGCGCTGCAACTGTGATACGGTACTTGAGTACATACTAATTGACATTGTTTAATTCGTTCTCATCTATCTGGCGGGCTGGCTAACGGTGAGCGTTACCCGCTGGTGGGCGGGACGAGACAATGCCGCTTTGCCGGAA
>CALMWK010000081.1 GCA_937873375.1 Candidatus Bathyarchaeota archaeon | reverse complement strand
AGATTTACTTGCTGACGGTGTAAAAGTTGCTGCCGCAAAAATCGGCAAAGGCGCTGACAAACTTGCACAGCACATTAAGGGCTTAGAAGTTACAGGCTATGACCTGCGCTGTCTCAAAACCGCTGCTTTGGGTTTTGCAGTTTCCTTCCGAGGCGCAGACCACAACAGGAGCAACGCTTACGCAATTGACCTGAAAGGCAAAGTTGACCGCTTGAAAGCCGAGAAAGGTCGAGGAAAACTCGTCAAAGAACAAGAAGACACCTATGCCCTAATTGACTCCTTAATCGTTTGCAAGAACGCCAAAGGCGCTTTCTACAAGGAAGTGCCTGAGTTAGCAAAACTCTACAGTTTAGTAACTGGCTACGACATGACCCCTGAAGAACTCAGCGCAGCAGCAGAACGAGTAAACACCCTTGCACGGCTAATCAACATCAGAGAAGGCTTAAACCGAAAAGACGACACCCTACCGTGGAAAGTCATGAATAAACCCATACCTGACGATGGACCCGTCAAAGGCGCCATTGTAACCCAAGACGAGTTGGATTTGATGCTGGACGGTTACTACGAGTCTCGCGGCTGGACGCTGGAAGGCGTACCCACAACGGCGAAGCTCAAAGAACTCGGCATGGAAGACCTCTTAGGCATCGTCAAGGAAAAGCAGGAGGCATAAAAATGGTCAACATTCACGAAAGAAAATTCGTTTCAGTTGACCCTGACAAATGCGTAGGCTGCCAAACCTGCGAATACGCTTGCTCATTTACCAAAGAAAAAGCATTCAACCCCCTCAAATCACGCATACGTGTGGTGCGCCAAAACCAACTAGTCAACATGGCTGTAACCTGCAGACTCTGCGAAGACCCTGCATGCATTGCCGCTTGCCCACGAGACGCTTTGACGCAGTCAGAAGAAACCGGAACCATCATGGTTGACAAAGACAAATGCAACGGCTGCGGATGGTGTATCGAAGCCTGCGACTACGGTGCAATGATGCTTCATCCTGAAAGCAAAATTGTTTTTGTCTGTGACGTCTGCAAAGACGAGGCGGATGGTCCCCAATGCATCAAATGGTGCCCAGAAGAAGCATTAACCTTGGTTACCAGCGACGTGTTAGCGCAGAAAGCAAGAATTAGCGCCATAAAGAAGCTCTTCCAAGAAAAGAAGTAAGCTTCAACAAGGGCTTTTTTCTTCCCTTTCTTCTAATTTTTATTTTTAGGCTCCGTAGACACTTCGCAATGGTTTTTCTGTCTAACTGTGTAGGTGCCAAAAAGGAAAACTTAAACACGCCAAACGCTCAAGGTTCCTAGCTGGTGAGACGCCTGAAAAGAATAACTGCGCTGAAAAAAGTAGTCTTCACAGAAAACGGCTTTGACGGCTACCTGATTTTCAACAGCACCAACCTGCTATACTTCACAGGGTTTTCAGGCGCAACGTCGCTGCTTGTTCCTGCGGACGGTGAAAGCACCCTCTACGTTTACGGCGTCAACTATGAGCAGGCGAAATCTGAAGCCAAGGGGTTCCGCGTGGAACTGGTCAAGGGCAACGAGAATTTGATGGCAAAAATCGCCAAGCAAACCCAAGAACGCAAAGCCAAAAAACTTGCGGTGGACGTTTTAGGCGTTGAAAGCTGGCGTGCCTTGGCTAAAGAATTTGGCGCTGAAAACACGCTTGCAGTCAACAGTAGCTTCGTGCAGGCGCTTCGCAAAGTAAAAGACAAACAAGAAATCACGCTAATGCGCAAGGCTGGCGAGTTAACAAGCAAAGGCATGGAAGCCGCCTCTGAAGCTGTGAAGCCAGGCGTTAAGGAGTATGAGGTTGCCGCAGAAATTGAGTATGCCATGCGTAAACGTGGCTCAGGCGGAACAGCTTTCGAAACCATTGTGGCTTCTGGTCCAAGTTCAGCGTTTCCTCACGGAGGCTGCTCTGACAGAGAAATCTGCAGCGGCGACTTTGTCGTAGTAGACATAGGCTCCACTTACAAATACTACTGTTCCGACATGACGCGAACCTTTGTTGCAGGAAAACCCTCTGCAAAACAGCAGAAAATCTACAACATCGTGAAAGCAGCGCAGGAAATGGCTTTCAAAACCATAAAAGCAAGCGCAGCAGTGTCGGATGTTGACGGCGTAGCCAGAAAAGTGATTACGGATGCAGGTTATGGCGACTATTTTGTGCACCGTTTAGGTCACGGCGTAGGCTTGGAAGTGCATGAACCGCCCACTTTGGGTCAATTCAGCCCCGACCTTCTCGCCGCTGGTAACGTAGTCACGGTTGAGCCCGGAATATACCTGCCCAGCTTCGGTGGCGTACGCATAGAAGACACAGTGCTTGTGAAGCGGAACGGCGCAGAAAAACTCACAGCTGGACCCTACAGTCTTGGACATGACTACTGAATCGACGTTGCACTTGTTCCGAAAAATTTGAAAACTTGTGGTGGTGGACCCGGTCGGATTTGAACCAACGACCGACAGATTATGAGTCTGGCGCTCTAGCCTAACTGAGCTACGGGTCCGCGATATGTTCCTTTACTATTGCTGTTTTTGACGGAATTTAAACGTTTTTCCGCATTTTCACTGCCTAAGGAATTAGGGCTTGTTTGTTGTGATTGCTTGTCGTGTTCTTATTTGGAGCCTATTAGAAATACGATGCAGTAACCTATAGGGGGTAGGTTGAAACCCGGAAAAAACCGAGGGGGGAGGGGGTAGTGAAAACGTAGGGTACCTATCAGGGGTCGCTTTTCGTTCAGAGCCAACGCAAGGCAGCGTGTTGTTTACTTTGGATGGGTTTTTTGAGCCAATAACATTTTTATTACTCACAGCCTAGAATCTCAGTGCATTCGCGCTGGGGTGGCCGAATCGTTCAGGCGACAGCCTGCAGAGCTGTTATATATGGGTTCAATTCCCATCCCCAGCTCCACAGACAAATCCTGAGTTTTTAGGTGACAAACTGTTTGGTTGCGGGTGGTTTTTTCTGTATGCTCCATGTCTAATTGTGTTTGGTGCGCGATTGGTTTTTATGGTTAACCGCTTTAGCTATGGGGTTACCTTTGGTGTTCCAAGTGCCCTTTAGAAGAATCCTGCTTGTGAAGCCTACTGGTCGGAAAGGTTTGAGTTTTTCTTTTGATTTGATACCGATAGGTTTAGAGTACGTTGCAGCCTACATCGAAGACGCCGTTGACCAAGTGCACATTGTGGACATGGAGCTGGACCGCAGAAAATTCCAATACTGCCTCAACTTCTACCGCCCAGACCTCGTGGGCATTTCGCTGTCCGCAACTGAACACAACGAAACACTGAATCTGGCGAAGGTTGCTAAGAAAAACGGAGCCACCACAGTTGTAGGCGGGTATCACCCTACAAGTGTTCCTGACTTGATGCTTTCTCACCCACAAATCGACGTGGTTATCCGCGGTGAAGGCGAACAAACCATGAGAGAACTTGTGGAGCAGGGTACTCCTGAAGACGTGTTGGGTGCTTCTTACAAGAAGAACGGAAAAGTAATTCATAATGAGGATAGACCACGAATTGAGAACTTGGACAGCATTCCCTTTCCAGCTCGGCGCCTAAGGCAGTATGCCTACAAGAGCGCAGACCGCACAACCGACTGCGATGTGATTATGATGTCTAGGGGCTGTAGTGGTCTGTGCAGTTTCTGTTGCGAGCCCAGCATGAGCACTGGCTGCCTAAGGTGTCGTTCACCAGAAAACGTGATGAAAGAAATCCTTGAGATGGCAAAATTCCACGCAAACAAACCTGTAAGCGTCATCTTTGCTGACCCCAACTTCATCGGTAACCCACGAAAAGTCGAGCGTCTCTGCGACTTGTTAATGGAGCATGACTTGAACATAGAATTCGGGGCGTTAGTTAGAGCAGATATGATGGCGAATAACCCTCAGACAGTAAAGAAAATGTGTCAAGCAGGTATTGTAAAGTTCGAAATGGGCATTGAAAGCCCTAACGTTAACGATTTGCAGTCAACCCGAAAAGGCGTAGCCACAAAGTTCCACAAACAAGCAGTTAAAAATATACGTGAAAACGGCGGCAGAGCAGGAGGCACCTTCGTTATAGGTCTTCCAGACCAGACAGAAGATGAAATCAAAGGTTTCCCTGTGTACGCTAAGGAGATTGGTTTAACCGCTGCCGCTTTCGGCATCGCTACACCGTTTCCAGGAACAGAATTCTACACCGAGCTCGATAAGCAAGGGCTAATCTTTGAGACCAACTGGGACAACTTTGACGAGATGCACTCAGTCTTCAAGGCTAATCATCTAACAAAACAGACCATTGAAGAGTTGGCGACCTACTGCATGGCAAAGTTTTGGAACATAGATACGTTCATTGACCATGAGTTGGTTTCTCAAAAAAGAACCCGAAGAAAGAAGCCTATAGCGGACTTCATCCAAGAACGCTCACTAAACTTAGGGTTTATGGCAAATAACGGAAATGACTTGCAGAAAGGCAATTTTGGCCAGCACATAAAGACCTTTCTTGAGGCTTACGCAGACCCCCGAGTAGAAGAATATACTAGAACCGTGGGCGTCCATGAAGTATTGGAGATTACAAAGTTTCTCCGAATTCTGGGTCCTCAAAAGATACAATGTACCTTAAACCTCGACGACACTACTGTTAGTTTCGTGTTTAAAACAACTAGCACGAGTGTCGAATACATACGAGCCACTCTTGGAAGAGCAGATGATTCTACGATAAATTTGGATGTGGACCTGAATTGGTTAGCCAACCCTGCGCATTCGAATCTGCTAAAGATGCCTGCTTACCTATTCAAGAATAATTTAAGCCTCAAAAAACTAGGGCGCACTTTTAGGCTTTTTGTTGCCGCCGGAGTGGAGGTCTTGGCTTCGAATCTACGCGCATCTCCCCCTCAAAAATAGCTATTCCTACAAGAAAACACTCCAAAAAACCTCTACAAGAAGGGGAACATACGCTTTTTTGCTTAAGCTTAACGCTTAGAAAACGTTTGCGGGTTACACCCTAGCCGCTTTGGACAGCTATGCGTACCACTCTGGATGACGACGTATTCGGCACCAGTAGATAGTGTTGTTGTGACCACATTTTTCGCATTTGTACTCAGCCTTTACGCTTTGCTCGCACTCTTTTTCAATTCTTGAAGCTTTCCGGTGAAAATCATCGGGAGGATGAATCTCGAAGGGTGTTCCACATTTAACGCAACAGTATTTGCGTACTTTTGTTGAGGCGTGCATTTCCCTTCACATTATATATTAAGCCTTCAGCGTTATTATTGTTTGGGAAAAGGTGCGTTAAACTCCGTTTTTGTTTCTTGCAGTTTGCATCACACGAGGTTTTAATAGCGAAAGCATCCCCACTTTAGATGGTTAGAGGTTGCGTCAAATGTCCAAAGCGTTTCCCGTGCTTAAGTTCAAGACAAGCCGACGGCAAGTTCCACCTACAACAAAGAAGTGGTTGGTTGAAAAAACAGCTTATTTGGAAGGTGTGTGGCAAGAGAAAGGTCCCAAGATAATGCGGGGCATCGAGAAGCAGTGTGGCTTTGGTTTTCCCGCTAAGACTATTTCTAGGGGCATTGTGGTTCATGTGCATAAGCGTGGAAAAGATGAGAATCCGGGTGATATGGAGGAAACCAAGCCTTTCCAATTTAACTTGTATGTGACGAAGAGTGAAACGTGGAGAGACGTGAAAGGCGTCATGGTGCATGAGTTGCTTCATTGTTTGATGTGGCAGAAGTTCTATTTTGATTACCGCGTGGGTAAGCCGACTTTTTTTGCGGATATTTTTGCTGATGAGTTGGTTACGTCGGTTGTGGAGTGTATGGTGTTGGGTCGTAAGCCTGGGAAGCAAACTTGTGGGAAAGCGGTTGATTATGCTTTGGAGGAAGCGATTGAGCGTTTGTCAAGAACTGGCCGTCGCGAGAAACTTGTTAAGGCATTGGTGGAGTTTTTTGCGGAGTATCCGGTTAGGATTAGGCGTAAGGGGTCGAATGTTTTGAAGGAGAGGGAAAAGGTGATGAATTGTTTGCCTAGTTTGCTTCCTGAATCAATTGATGGCTGAGTTTTTGTTACTGGAATTTTTTGTTGCTGCTTGCGTTGTGTTACGGTTGTATTACGTGTGGAAATGTTTTAATGGTTTATCCATCCATCATTGCAACTCAATAACTCCCCTGAAAGGTGAAACCGTAAAACATGACGCCCACAAATCTAAGTAACGCCAAAAAAGTTGCCGTAATGGCAGTGTCCGCGACCCTGTACGCCACCTTTTTCTTCCTGTCAGGCTTAGTGGCGGTGCCCCAGTTTACTCTGCTTTACCTTCCAATTATTTTGCTTGGGGTTTTGCCGCTTTGGTTTGGCTTGAACGGTTTGGTTGGCAGCATGATTGGCGCGTTCATAGGCGGTGCTTTTGTGGAGGGGTTGGGTGTGTTTGCTTGGGTTGAATCCGTTACCACTCTTGTCATATACGTTTTGGTTTGGCTTCTTATCCCTCGAAATGCTGGTGAAGTACGGAACCCAAAAAACTTTGTTCTTCTCTTGGGTGTTTATGCGGTAACTTTGCTTGCGGGTATAGGTTACATTCTTTGGCAGTTCACGGTTTTTGGTTTGTTTCCGCCTGGTTTGGCTGAGGTTGTTCTTTTGCCGACGTTTGCGCTTAACATAGTTATTGAAGCTGTTGTTTGTCCTGTTTTGCTTAGGACGTTGACGCCGAAGTTGAGGAGTTGGGGGCTTTACAGTGGTAATTTTAGGGAGTGGCGAAGCAGCAGAAGAAAAGCGGGAACATAGCCCCAATTATTGTTTTTGTTTTTTGAAGTATGCTTTGAGTGGGGTCCAGTAGAATTCTGTCCAGCCCTCAGCGAGCTCTTCTTTTAGCTCTAGGGGGACGTTGGAGTGTGTCATGGTGATTTGGGTGCCTTTTGATGTGGCACGGAGCGTTAGCTCTAGTTTGGAGCAGTCGTAGCCTTCTGGCCAAGCAACTGTCATCCATTCCTGCACTATGCGTTTGCCTTTTTCGAGTTCTATGTGTTTTCCTGAGATGTATTTGTCCCATGCGGTGAATTCGCTGCCGACTGTGGCTTCGCCTGTTGCTTTGCTGCCTGTGAATGCGGTGTGTTTTTGTGGGTCAACAAGTGCCTCGTAGACTTCGTTTGGGGTTGCTGGGATTGTTATTTTTTGTTTTATGGTTGTTAGTTGGTGCATAAAATCGTCCTGTTTGCTGTTTTGGTTATGGTGGGGGATGTTTTTAACTCTGCTGCTTTGAGGTCTGCATCGCTTAGGTGTTGTTTTGTTTGTTGGTTTGTTTTTTTGTTTTGTGTGGTGTGGGTGTTTGCTGTGGCACTACTTTTTTGGGTTTGTTTTGGGTTGTGTTTTGTTTTTTGGTTGTGTTTTTTGGTTTGTTTGGTTGTGTGCTGTGCGGTTTTTTTCACTTGT
>CALMWK010000080.1 GCA_937873375.1 Candidatus Bathyarchaeota archaeon | reverse complement strand
AAATCAACGTCACCCTCTGGAATAACCAAGTGCTAGAAGGTGACATAGTCGGCGCATGTGCGGTACACGACATAGCTGTTGTGAAGGTGAAACCCAAAGACTTGCCCGCTGCAGAACTTGGAGATTCAGATGCGCTCAGAGTTGGGCAGAGAGTTTACGCTATTGGAAACCCCTTTGGGCTTGCGGGCGGGCCCAGCGTTACTTCAGGCGTAGTCAGCGCCATTAACCGAACCATAGAGTCAGACAGAGGCTTAATAGAAAACCTTGTCCAAACCGACGCTGCCATTAACCTGGGAAACAGCGGCGGTCCACTTGTAGACCTTGAAGGCAAAGTAGTAGCGATAAGCACAGCTATCATACCTTTTGCACAGGGCATCGGCTTTGCCATACCTATCAACGCTGCGAAGACCTGCACCAACGGCATAGTCACCGAAGGCATCTCGATGAGACCTTGGCTGGGCGTTATAGGTTTGAGCATAACAGGAGAAATCGCCCGATACTACGGCTTGCCAGTTGACCACGGCGTCCTCGTCACCAGAATAGCTGAAAACAGCTCTGCTGAAAACGCGGGCATGGCAAATGGAGACATAATCCTTCAAATTGACAACGCTGAAACGCGGACAATTGAGGATTTGGTGCGGGAAATACATAAAAGGAAAGTCGGTGACCAAGTTCGAATTTTTGCGCTTCGCAACAGCAAAGAGCACTTCTTTGATTTGAAGCTAAGAGCAATGCCATAGTTTCTTGTGCTACTAAGTCTTATTTAGCGCGCTCTCAGTTACACCATGTTTGGGCGGTTCAATTAGCTCTAGGTGGTTTAGGCTTGAGCAAAAAAGACATAAAACAAATCCTCGCGGAGTACAAAACTGTCGCTGTGGTGGGGCTTTCAAGAGAAAACGACAAGCCCAGCTACGAAGTAGCTGCGTATCTGAAAGCGCACGTTTACCGCATAATCCCCGTTAATCCCTTTGCTGATGAGATTCTTGGAGAAAAAAGCTACAAAAGCCTCACAGACATGCCCGTTGCCGTTCAAGAAACCATAGAAATAGTGGACGTTTTTAGACCCGCCAAAGATGTGCTGCCAATCGTGGAACAAGCAGTCCAGTTGAAAACAGAGCATGGAAAACCGTTTGTGGTTTGGATGCAACTCGGAATAGTGAATGAAGAGGCAGCGGAAAGGGCGAGGGAAGCGGGGTTAATTGTGGTTATGGATAAGTGCATGATGGTTGAGCATCACCGCTCATTTTAGATTGGAAAAACCACAGTTTTGTTTTATGCGAGACCCACTATCAATGAAGCTACAGTGGCGATGGCTACTATAGCTAAAGTTTCGACCAAAGTTATTTTCCAGTGTACACGCGTCTTCTTTGAGCGGTAACGAACCAGAAAAATTCCTGCGATTGCAGCGACTAGGGTTAAAGATAGGATTAGGTTTAGTGGGTAAGGCAAGGTAACGTATGTGATTATTGGGATGCTGCCAGATAGGAACGTGGTGGTTCCGCAGATTATCGCGGCGTAAAGGTTTGAACGGTGAATCTCTTTGCCTAACACTAGGAACAGTTTTTCAACCAGCAACAGGGATTTGTCTCGTTCTTTCTTGTCAGGGATGTCGCTTAAACTGTAATTCACAAGAGTCCGCAAAGTCATTATGTCTGCTAAGTCCTCGGTGATGCCGCCTAGGAAGAAACTGGAGAAGTTGGTTACGGCAACGGCTGTCAAGGTTAGGAGGGCTGCGAAAATAAGGGTTTTGGAAGAGGAGAATATTCCGCTATTTGTAAGCGTTGATATGAAAGCTGAAAGGATAACTACCAGTCCTGTTATGGAGCCGTCAACGAGTCCAGCGACGACTTCGAGGATGGGTTCTTTTTTCAGGAGGAGGCTTTTCCATTCTTTTCCGAGTTTGAGACCCTGCTCGGTCAACTGCACGGTGTCGCCGTTGTCTATGATGAGTTTTTCAGATGTCATTTCTTTTAGGGCTTTGTCCATTTCGTTAATGTTGATGCAGGTGAGGTTTGTGCAGACTTTGTCGATTTTGCGTTTGAGAGAAGTTTTGGGCATGATGTTGCCTTTGCTGAGGTTCAACAGAACGATTATTCTTATAACGTCAGGCAAGTCTTGGATTTCAAATGCCACTCAGCAAGTCACCGTTCACAAGTCCACAATGAATTATGCGGCTTGGATAATAAATTTTTGTGCGCGCATTTCTAGAGGGTATATATGGGCAAAGAGGAGTTTGCTGTGATTTCTTGTTTGTCGGGGTTTTTTTGTTGGGTTGTTTGTAGTTGTTGTTTGGTTGCTATACACATCTACTTCTTGGGGTTTGTGTTGTGGGTTGTGTTTTGCCGAAGGGGGTTGTTTTGGGTCTGGTTTGGTTGTGCCTTGGTTGTGTAGGCAGCAACAATGGTTTGGAGTTTGGCGGTTTTTGGAGCTAAATGTTTTTATATTCGAGACCGTGTTCGTAACACTAATAACATAAATCGTGTTACTGGTGGATAAGGTATGCACATACCCGATGGCTTCCTAAGCCCCCAAATAATCATAATCACTTTCGCAATAACCATCATCTTCTGGATAATAGCCTTCAAAAGAGTTAAAGGTAGACTCGACGAGCGACAAGTTCCTCTAATGGGGTTGTTGACGGCTTTGTTTTTTGCAGCCCAGATGATGAATTACCCCATCGTAGGCGGCACCACAGCCCATCTTCTTGGAGGCGCGGCTCTTGGCATAATTCTGGGTCCCTTCGCGGGCTGCATTTCAATGACCATAATCCTAGTCCTGCAAGCATTTCTGTTTGGAGACGGCGGACTTACCGCTTTGGGCGCCAACGTGCTTAACATGGGCATAATCGGCGTTTTCGTCCCTGCATTTATAGTGTTAGCATTCAACAAAATCACAAAGGGCAAAGGGCTCCTAGTCTGGGTGTTCATCGGAGCCTTCGCTGGTGACGTGTTAGCCGCAATCGCTGCAGGCGCTGAGCTCGGTTTTTCGCAGCCAGTTTTCCAGTACGGGCTAAATGTGGCGGTGCCTGCCATGGCGATAAATCATTCGGTCATCGGCGTAATTGAGGGTGTGGTGACTGCTGTTCTTGTCGGGGTGTTGTTGAAGTTGCGCCCAGATGTGTTGAGCAAAAGCTCTGTCCTGAAGTCTCTTCCCGCAGTTAAAGCTGCTCAAGAAAACACGGAGTGAGGCAAGTCATGTTGAACCTATCTAAGAAAGATAAACAAATGCTCGCAATAGGACTGACACTGGCGGTTATCTTCGTAATCGTCGGAGTCTTCATCTTCGCCTATTCCATGGAAACGCTAGACAGGCAAGCCGAAGAACTTGGCGTTCAAGATTCGAGTACATATCAGGCACCATTTCCAGATTACGCGATTCTCGGTTTTGAGAACGAAGTGGGCAACATCCTGTTGGGAATTCTCTCAACTCTATCCATATTCGGGGTCACGTTGGGTGTAGCTATTCTGTTGAAGAAAAAGAGAGGCAGTAAGTAGTATGCCGTTGAAAACTTCTCTCCGCGACTTAGTCGAGGGCGCTGAATCCTTAGTCTACGTTGAAGACTTAAGCAACAAAAAAGGCTTACTCCAGTCCATTAATCCGCTGGTGAAGTTAGCAATAACCTTGTTCATGATAAGCGCGTCGCTCTTCGTGCCTTCTCTATCCTACTTAGCTTTGATGTGTGTTATACCTATAGTTCTGTCTCTTGCTTCGAAAATTCCTTTAAGAGCGCTCCTAACGCGAACTGCCTTAATTCCCTTCTTCGCCGCCGTGATTTCGCTGCCCATCCTATTCATAACTTCGGGCGCCCCAGCCTTGAACGCCAATTTTGGCTTGTTCAACTTGACAGTGACCATCGAGGGCATACAGCGTTTCCTGATATTTACAGTTCGAGTGTGGTTCTGCGTCGCCTCACTCACCCTCCTCATACTCTCCATGGGTTTTACCGCTTTCCTGAAGATGCTCGCTTCAATTCGGGTCCCCTCTATAGTCATCCAACTATTCAGCTTAACCTACCGATACCTGTTCGTATCCATCCACGAAATACAAAAAGTCCTCATAGCCAAAGAAGCCCGAACCTACATCAACAGACACACAATCAACCTTGAAAGCCTGAGACATTCCGGCGCCCTCCTCGCCACAATTTTCATCCGAACCTACGAACGGTCTGAAAGAGTCTACATGGCTATGAAGTCCCGAGGTTTCGACGTAAACAATACTAACAAATCCTCCATCCCGCCACTGCGTAAAAAGGACTTGTTGTTCGTTGCTTCAACAACGGTTATTTTTGGGCTCCTCGTAGTATTGTAAGGAGCTCTCTCAAATGGACGATGCAATCGTTAAAGTGAAAGAGGTACAATTCAGCTATCCCGGCGGAGTCAACGCCCTTCGCGGCGTATCCTTTGAAATCCGCAGAGGAGAAAAAGTTGCGTTGCTGGGTCCAAACGGCTCAGGAAAATCCACCCTCATACTCCTCATGGCGGGTCTTCTGACGCCGAAAAAAGGAGAAATCACGGTTTTCGACGAAAAAACCACATCCAAGAATTTTCAGAAACTGCGGCAACGGCTGGGCATCGTTTTCCAAGACCCAGATGACCAACTTTTCACCCAGAGCGTCATTGAAGATATCGAGTACGGACCCAGAAACCTCAAAATCCCCGAGCCTGAAGTCAAAGAGAGAAGTGCGCATATCCTCTCGAAAATAGGCATACAGCATCTGGAGAATCGTCCTCCGCACAGGTTGAGCTTCGGAGAGAAAAAGAAAGTCTCTTTAGCCACTGCACTTGTGCTGAAGCCTGAATTGCTGATTCTTGATGAGCCAACGGCGAACTTGGACCTTGTGTCTAGGCGAAGCCTCATCGACACCCTGAACGAGCTGAACTGTGAAGGCACAACCGTGGTGGTTTCCACGCATGATGTGGAAGCCCTGCCTGAGCTTGCCGACCGCGTAATCGTGGTGAGTCACGGCTCTCTGCTAGGTGAAGGGGCAACCTCGGATGTCCTTCAAGATTCAAAACTTCTTGATGTTGCGGGGTTGGAGCCGACCTCCATCGTTAAACTTTTCCTCAAGCTGAAAACCATGGGTCTAATTCAGGATGTACCCATAACCGTGAAGGATGGAGAAAAAAAACTTTTAGAACTCATGAAAACAAAAACCGAGCGGACAACGTAATTCACAGGTACATCGATAAGCAGTGAATCCAGTTCTAAAAAGAAAAAGGTTAGGTTAGGCTTTGACTTGGGCGGCTATCTGTTTGCCTAGTTCAAAGCACTTCTTCAGGTCCTCGTGGTCAGGCACAAATTTGATTTCAAGACTCGGTTCGTGGATTTTGAAGCCTGCTTTTTTAGCCATCTCGGTCATGCCTCTAACTGCGCCGCCACCCCAACCAAAGGAACCGAAGAAGCACCAAAGTTTGTCTTTAGGCTTCAACCCTGTAACGTAAGTCATGAAGGAGCCTAATGTTGGGAAAATGCCGTTGTTAATCGTTGGCGAACCCACCAAAACCGCTTTGGCTTCTAAGATTTCTGTTAAGGCTTCAGTGTTGTCTGACGCCCGCAGTTTTACCATTTTGACTTCGACGCCTTCGCTTATTGCACCTTTGGCTATGGAGCGTGCCATTTTGTCGGTGCTGCCCCACATCGTGTCGTAAACTATGACGATTTTGTTCTTGCTTACGCCTGCGCTCCAGTCCAAGTATGCTTTGATTATTTTGGAGGGGTTCGAGCGCCATATGATGCCGTGGCTGGGCGCAATTATAGCAGGCGATATGCCCATTTGTACTACTTCCTGAATTTTCCGCGCTATAAGTGGTCCCAGAGCCATCAATATGTTGGCGTAGTATATTGTGGCTTCCTCCATCAGAACATGCTCGTCCACTTCGTCGTCGAACCGCTGCCCAGACGCAAGGTGTTGACCGAAGGCGTCGTTGGGCATGAGGATTTTATCTTCCACTATGTAGGTGAACATGCTGTCGGGCCAGTGCAGCATTGGGGCTTCTACGAATTTTAGGGTTCGTTTGCCAAGTTTTAGTTCGTCGCCTGTTTTGACGGTTTGGATTTTGAAGTCTGCGCCGTAGTGTTCGATTATGGCGTCTTTGCCCCGTTCAGATGCTATGATTGTGGCGTTTTTTGCTTTCTTGGCTACCATGGGTAGGCTACTGGAGTGGTCCATTTCGACGTGATTAACTATTATGTAGTCGATTTTTTCTAGGTCTACACGTTTCTGTATGTTGCAGAGTAACTCGTCTGAGAACATGTGCTTCACAGTGTCCACAAGCACGGTTTTCTCGTCTTCGATTAGGTATGCGTTGTAGGTGGTTCCTCTGCGTGTAGTGAAATCGTGGAAGTCGCGTAGGTTCCAGTCAACCACGCCAACCCAGTGGATGCCTTCTGCTAAAGAATTTTTATCCATATTTTTCACCTCTCACGTTATTCTTTCTGGATTTTTAGGTTATATGTGATTTTGACGCCTGCTTTCTCGAACAGAACCCCAACAGGACAGTTCTTCAGCGTTAACTCGTGCAGTCTTTGGATGCGGTCTTCAGGCGCGTCAATCTTGAAAGTAATATCAAAAGTCTCTTCCGTGATGGTTCCTACTTCTGGAGATTTTACAGCTTCAACTTTAACATCACAACCCTTCAAAGTAAGCCGCATCTTCTCCGCGGTCAAGGCAGCAATGGTCGCGTAGCAACCAGCGTGACTCATAACGCACAGCTCCAGCGGTGTAGGTCCAAGACCTGGAAACGTTTCAGTTGGTTGATCTGCAATTGAACAGTGCGGCCTGCCGTTGTCAAGGGCTATCTCGTAGCCTTGAATTACTCGGGCTCTTGCATGAAGTTTACCCATATTTTTCAACTCCAACAATGCCTAAAGAGAAGTTTAGGCACATTTTTTTCTTTCATAACAAAGCAACTCCGTTTTTCGGTAAAAGATCTCTTAAAATTCTCTGTTCTACCAAAGTTATATTGGTTTCGACCAAACCGGAACCCAACAGCAAACGCGGCTACAATTCAAGGTTAACTTCGCCCACCGTAAGTTCCAACCTTGCCCTTGGTCAAGTTTGCGAGTTTCCATGATTTTTACCTGAAAATGTCCTAAAAATTCATAAGCCTCTTCTTCTTCACTAAAGCCTCTGCACTTAAGGGGAATTTAAAATAGGCTGCGGTGTCTTTGGCGCAATAAATTTCGATAAAGAGCAAGTCTTTTCATATGTGTATTGGGGTCTACGCGCCCAAAACCACCGAGGACACCAATCGCACGGGTTCCTCACATACGATAACGGAAATTTCTACGTTTACAAAAATCTTGACTTGGTGCCTAAGTTGAAGCCCAGCGCCATCCAGGAATGGCTGGTTCGCCTGCCAGGCAACGTAGGCATCGGCAACGTCCGATACACTACCTCGGGAAAATGCGATGACCAGTCCATAGTGGAGGGTACGCAGCCCATGACGGCTGAATCTGACGGCATCAAGTTGGCAGTTTCGTTTAATGGCAACATTGTTAACACGCAACAGCTGATGCAGGAAGTTACGCAGCAATTCCCAGATTTCACGTGTGCCTGCGACTCAGGCTTAGTCTGTAACAAGCTGCTTATTGAACTCAAAAGTGGCAAAGACTTCGCGTCCGCAGTCAAGTCAGTGATGCTCAGTTTAGATGGCGCATTCTCCGTTATAGGCATAAACGGCGACGGCGAATTTTTCGCCTTCAAGGACCCGCACGGAATTAAACCACTCTGCGCTGGACACAGCCCAGATGGCAAAACCTTCGCTTTTTCATCCGAAACTGTGAGCTTGGACATAAATGGGTTTGTAAGAGATTTTGAGTTGGAACCAGGCGAACTGGCAATAGCCACCAAAGACGGTTTCAAACGTGAACAGCTCATTGAGAAGCCGCGTAAGGCGTTCTGTGCGTTTGAGTTTGCTTATTTTGCCCGACCTGACGCGCGGTTTGACGGCAAATACGTTTACGAAATCCGTGAAGAATTCGGAAGAAACATCGTGAAAGAGTTCCCTGAAATTGTCAAGGACGCCGACATTGTTCTTTCGGTGCCTGAGACTGGGGATGACCCAGCGATGGGGGTTCACGAAGAGTCAGGTTTAAGGTGGGAGCGAGCTTCGCGCAGGCACCGTTACGTTACCGAACGAGCCTTCATTCTCTTGAACAACGAACGCTACTCCACCATTGATCGTAAAGTGAACATTCTCGGCTCAAAGATTAACGGAAAACGCGTCATCGTAACTGAAGACAGCGTCGTCCGCGGGGACACCACCAAAGTTATCATTGAAAAACTCCGCAAATCAGGCGCCAAGAAGGTGTACCTGTTCGTCACTTTTCCGCGCATAATCGGACCCTGTTTCTACGGCATAGACATGTCAACTTACGGGCAACTTATCGGCTCCAATCATAATGCTGAGGAAATCGCGAAAATCATAGGTGCCGACGCGGTGTGCTACCAGTCAATTGAAGGTTTAGTTCGCGCCACAAACTGTGGGCATAACGAATTGTGCCTCGGATGCATCACAGGTAAATACCCCACACCGTTGGCTCAGGAAATGGCGGACAAAATGAAGGAGAAATTCCTTCAAGGTTACCAAGAGAAAGGCAGAATTTACGAGTCAGGCGACCACGCCAACGGCATCCAGTGGTAAAACAATTTAAACGGCTCCCGTTAATTCTCTAACAAAACGGTGTGTCCTATGGAGAAAATTGGCGTATTGGTCGTTGCGTATGGCGCAAGAGAAACCGCCATGGTTGACGCTTTCACTCGAAGCAAAAACTACAAGGTTCAACTTTTCATCGCAGACAAACAACGGAATCCGTTCAACGTGGAAAAAGCCGCAAAACACGTGGTTATACCTGATTTGGATGTAGAAAAAATCTGCAAGTTCGCCGAAGAAAACAAAGCAAACCTCGACTTCGCCATTGTCGGTCCAGAAAAACCCATCATCGAAGGCGCCCGTGACCTCATTGAAAAACGCACAGGCATCCCAGTTATCTGCCCAAAAAAGCAATACGCCATAGAAGCCAGCAAAGTCGAACAGCGATTACTGTTTCAAGAAATTGCGCCTGAAGCTAACCCGCGCTTCAAAGTCTTCGACCCAAAAAACTACAAAGGCACCGACGCGGTTAAGCAGGCGGTTTACAAGTGGCTTGACGAACTCCAAAACCAAGCAGTCGTGAAGCCTGATAAGCCAACCGCGGGCAAAGGCGTGGGCGTTTGGGGCGACCACTTCACCACAAAAGAGCAGTTATTTGAGCATTTCATGTCTAATTTTCAGTACGGCACCGTCATAATCGAAGAGAAAATCGACGGTGAAGAATCCAGCTTCATGGCTTTCTGCGACGGCAAACACTTCGCGCCTCTGCCCGCAACAAGAGACCACAAACGCGCCTTCGACGACGACAAGGGACCTAACACTGGCGGCATGGGCAGCTACAAAGACGCAAGCGACTACTTGCCGTTCATGACAAAGAAAGACCGCGAAAATGAACTGGCTATTGCACAGAAAATCTTTGAGAAATGGTCTGCAAAAATCCAAGACCCAACGGCGTTGAGGGGTGTTCCGTTGTACTTGGCTTTCATGCACACCCGCGGTGGACCAAAAATTCTTGAAAACAACAGCCGCCCGGGTGACCCAGAAATCATAAACATCCTGCCCGTGTTAAAGGACGACTTTGTGGATGTCTGCTACAAAATGATAGAAGGCAAACTCACTAGCGTGGAAGTGGAGAAGGCGGCTACTGTTTTGACTTACAAGGTTCCGCCCAGCTACGGCGGCTACGCAGACGTTTTCCCAAACAAAGTTAACAAGTTAGAGGTGGACACGCCAGTGGACCTTTCAGCAGCTTACGCTTTGACCCGTAAGTTTGGCGACCGCATTCGCGTTTACCCTGGCTCCATGGAACTCAAAAACAACCAGACCTGCGCGTTGAAGTCCAGAGTCGTCGGCGTCCTAGGCGTAGGAGAAAGTATCGAGGAAGCCCGTCAAGTCAGCTTAGAAGGCATCAACGCCATCAAAGGCGCTGCGCTGTGGAGCCGAACCGACATAGCCGCAAAGCAGCACATTCAAAAATGTGTGGAGCACATGAAGCAGTTGAGGGCTTAAGCCTTGAAACGCATGTTTGTTTCCGACTGTGAAGGACCAATAAGCAAAAACGACAACGCGTTCGAGTTGACTGCGCATTTTGTTCCCGACGGCGACAAGCTTTTCTCGCTCATCAGCAAGTATGACGACGTGCTTGCGGATGTGGTGAAGAAGCGGGGTTACACGGCGGGTAGCACGTTGAAGCTGGTTTTGCCTTTCCTGAGAGCCTATGATGTTACGGATAGGCTGATGCAGGAGTTCTCCGCGCAGAACCTCATTCTAATTTCAGGCATTAACG
Organism: Candidatus Bathyarchaeota archaeon; assembly: GCA_937873375.1. Classification (GTDB taxonomy): domain Archaea; phylum Thermoproteota; class Bathyarchaeia; order Bathyarchaeales; family Bathycorpusculaceae; genus JADGNF01. Next base: position 6,946 of record CALMWK010000080.1, on the reverse strand, counting down.
ACACGTTGGGGTACATCAGGGGCATCACGGAAGCGTTCATAGTTAGCACAAGCTACGAGCACTACATCAAAGCGCTCTGCAACGCGGTGGCTTTTCCGTTTGAAAACACCTACTGCACCCAGCTCAGCATCGACAAGTATTCGTTAACCGCTCAAGAGAAGCAAAAGCTGAAAAACCTCGCAAAAGAAATCGCCCAAATGCCATCTATAACAATTCCCTCTTCAGCCAAATCCTTGAAAGACCTATCCCAACAGGACCAAACATCTGTGAAGAGGCTTGACGAGATATTCTGGAAGAAAATCGCCGAGATGAGCTGCGGCAAAATCTTCTCTGAAGTCACCACCGTCGGCGGCGAACAGAAAGCCCAAGCAATCCGCGATGCCACCGCGAAACTGCGTGCGCCACTTTCCGATGTTATGTATGTGGGCGACAGCATTACCGATGTGGAAGCTTTCCTGCTTGTCCGAGAAAACGGTGGATTAGCGGTTTCCTTTAACGGAAACAGTTACGCGGTGAAAAACGCGGAGGTAGCGGTTCTGTCGGAGAACAGTGTGGTAACAGTCGTCCTTGCTGATGTTTTCATTAAACATGGAAAAGCAGCTGCTCTCAAGTTGGTGGAGAACTGGAACCGTGATGCCCTAAAGAAATCCACAGTAGACACATCATTGCTTGACTTGCTGTTTGAGTTGTACCCGAAAGCTTTGCCCAAGGTTCAAATAGTAACACCGAAGAATATGGAATCGTTGACAGAAGAGAGCAGCGAGTTCAGGAAAAGGGTAAGAGGTGAAGCAGTTGGCAAACTCGGATAAAACCTCAAGAATCGAAGACACCTTTGCAGAGGCTTTTGAGGGCATCTTCTGCCGATTAATGGTTACGGCTGACGATGAACGGGCGCTCCGCGCCGCAGCCGAAGACGCCACCGCCACACCCTCCGTTGTCATCGGCAGAGTGGAAGGCGGAGTTGAAAGATATCTTTACGAGAAAGAGACGCCTGACAAACGCAAAGGCGCTCTGTTGCAGTTCTGGGCAGAAGTAAATCCAAACAAACCGTTTGCTGAGTCTCTGCAGAAATTTGAGAAAGAATTGTCCTACCGAATCCGTCAAGACATCTTGGTTAAGCCGTTCACTATGGTTCTAGATGCTTTGCCTGAGGCTGAAGCGAAAATGGACATGATGGAGCGGGTTGGGCACTGCGGCGACGGCTACGAGCGAGTGGAAAAGCGGTACGGCAAAAAAGTAATCGTTGTGCCCCTCATGGTTCCAGACTTTGTCATCGAACGGCAAATAGGCTACGCGCACGGGGTTATGGGAGCTAACATCTGGGTCATGTGCACAACAAAATATGCCCTGCAAAAAGCAGGCGAAAAAGCCCTAGAAGCCATACACAAAGTCGCTGGCGTAGTGACGCCGTTTGATGTTTGTTCTGCAGGTTCCAAACCCGAAACCCATTATCCGCTGATTGGTCCAACTACGAATCACGTGTATTGTCCGTCGCTTAAGCAGCAGCTGGGCGAAGCTTCCAAGGTTCCCAAAGGCGTCAACTACATTCCAGAGATAGTAATCAACGGCATGTCGATGGATGCGGTGAAGGCAGCCATGAAGGCGGGAATCGAAGCCGCATTGGACGTGGAAGGCGTGGTGGGTGTTTCGGCGGGTAACTATGGCGGAAAACTGGGCAAATACAAAATTAACCTAAAAGAGTTGTTCAAATGACCGCTTTGGATGTTGTTGGTTTTGGCGCGCTCAACGTGGATAAGCTCTTCAAAGTGAATCACATAGCTCACGCAGAAAAAGAAAGTTTCATTCAATCTTCCAGTTTATCCTGCGGGGGTTCAGCAGCCAACACCATGGTAGGTTTAGCGCGGCTCGGACGCAAGGTGGGTTTTGTAGGCAAAGTGGGTCTAGATGGGGAAGGCGAGTTGCTTGTTGAAGATTTCCTCGTAGAAGGCGTGGACACATTAGGTATAGTTCGCGCGAAGGGCGGCGAAAGCGGCACCGTCATGGGCTTCGTGGACAAGCATGGCCAGAGAGCGCTTTACATTAACTCAGGCGCCAACGACACCATAACCTGCGAAGAAATACGCAACGAATATGTCTCGCAAGCGAAGTTTCTGCATTTAACGTCTTTTGTGGGTGAGCAAAGTTTCCGAACCCAAAAAGAACTTCTTGAAACGTTCAAAAAATGTGGCAAAGTCAGCTTTGACCCAGGTGCCCTGTACGCGCAGAAAGGCTACGCTCAACTTTCACCCATAATGGAAAAAGCTTATGTGGTTATGCCAAACGCTCTTGAACTGGAACAGATTACGGGCCAAAAAGACCCAAAGAAAGGCGCAGCGTTCCTGTTGAGCAAAGGCGTGGAAATTATTGCTGTGAAGCTGGGCAGCGAAGGATGCTACGTCACCAACGGCTACGAACACCACCACATAAAAGCTTACAAGGTGCCCGTGGTCGACACAACTGGTGCGGGAGACGCTTTCAACGCGGGCTTCCTCTATGGTTTGCTGAACAAAAAAAGCCTGCTTGAATGCGGACAAATCGGCAATTTTGTGGCGTCGCGGTGCGTCATGAAAATGGGGGCGCGCGCAGGTCTGCCCTACGCTAAAGAGTTAGTGCTTCTTCGCTAAGTAATCCAGCAACCCGTCGAAGACAAGTTTTCCATCAGCGTACTGCGGCATCTGGGTTTGTCGGGTCCAGTCAGGCTGCTGCCACCAATACAGCGCGCGTTCGGGGTGGGGCATTAAGCCGAATATGGTGCCTTGGCTGTTGCAGATGCCTGCTATGTCGTGGAAGCTACCGTTCGGGTTCGTCGGGTAGCGGCCTTCGGCGTAGTTGCCGTGTTCGTCGCAGTAACGGAAAACCAGCAAGTCCTCTTCGTAGAGGCGCTCCAGAAGCTGCTGTTCTTGTTCTTTTGGGAACAGGAATCTGCCTTCGGAGTGGGCGACGGGTATGCGGAGCACTTTGCCCTGTGGGATGCGGCTGGTGAATATGCAGTTGCCTTTGCTTTCGTGTTTGAGGTAGACCCAGCGGCAGTTGTAGCCCTGCGGAATATTCGCAGCCAGTGACGCTTCAGGGTAAGCACTCATGGGTTCGAAACCGGGCAGCAGTCCTTCTTCTACGAGGACTTGGAAGCCGTTGCATATGCCCAGTATGGGACGGTTATCTTCCACGAAGGCTCTCAGTTCCTTGCCAAGTTTTGCGTAAAGTCGCCTTGCAAATATGACGCCTGCGCGCACGTAGTCGCCGTAGGAGAAGCCCCCAGGGAAAACCAGAACGTGGTAATCCATGAGGTTCTTGCGTTTGACGAGCTCGTTTAAGTGTCGTGTTTCGGCTTGAACTCCTAGTTCGCGGAAGGCACGTTCGGTTTCGGCGTCGCAGTTGGTTCCGCCCACCCGCATAACACACACTCGTATTTCTTCGGGTTTCATCTTGTTACACCTCGCTGCTTAGGGTTCGTTTCCAGCTGGCACGCACATCCGCAAGTGTCGCATCCACAACCACCGAACCACGCAACCCGTTGATTAGGAGGCGCTGGTTTTTGCTGACTTTACCGATCGCGCTGCATCCTTTCCACTTTGTCAACACTTCAAATGCCTGCCGGTCCTTCTCTGCCACTTCCACGAGGAAACGGCTGTTCGACTCCGCAAACAGGGCAAAATCGTCACGTTTTAGCGCTTCACCCGGGATTTTCTTTAGGTCCAGTTCTGCACCGTAGCCGCCTGCCAACGTCATCTCCGCTGCCGCCACTGCCAAACCACCTTCGGACAAGTCATGGCACGCTTTGACGAGCCCAGCGTCGATAGCTTTGGTGATTACTTTGAAGTTTTTCTTAGCTTGCGCCGCGCGGACTTTCGGGACTGAGTTGCCTAGGTAGCCGTGGAGTTTGTAGTATTCTGAGCCGCCTATTTCGGGGTAGGTGTTGCCTACAAGGTAGAGCAGGTTACCTGGTGTTTTCAGGTCCATCGACACTGTGGAGCGTATATCTGGGACGATGCCGACGGCGGTGATGAGCAGGGTTGGCGTGACTGGTCCCAGCGGGGACTCGTTGTAGAGACTGTCCTTTCCAGAAATGAACGGTGCCTTGAACGCTGAGGCGTAGTCGTAGCAGGCTTCACAAGCTTTCACCAGCGAACCTAACCGCTCAGGTTTTTCAGGGTTACCCCAAACGAAATTGTCCAGCAAAGCGATTCTGCGTCCGCCCACTGCAACGTTGTTTCGGATTGCTTCGTCTATGGCTGAGGCTGCCATCCAGTAGGGGTCGATTTTGCCGTAATTTGGGTTAATGCCGCAGGAGATGGCTATGCCTTTCCATGAGTTATCCAGTGGTTTTATGACAGCAGCGTTGTTTGGTCCCGCATGTTCACCGTGCAGCGGTTTCAGTGCGGTGTTACCTTTGACTTCGTGGTCATAGGTACGCACAACGCTCTCTTTGCTGGCGATGTTTGGCGCCGCGAGCAGTTGCAGCAGAGTTTCAGTGAGGTTTGTTGGTTCGGGTAAAGTTGGTTCTTGGAGGTTTGTGGTTTCGTATGTTGCGGTTTTTGTGCTTTCTAAAGATTTGAAGAGAAACTGCATATCCATTTTGACAACTGTTACGCCGTCGAAGCGGAGTTGCAGTTGTTTTTCTTTGGTGAGTGTGCCTATGGCGGTGGCTTCCACATCTTCCTTCTCAAAAATCGCCACCACTTTCTCAAGGTTCTCGAGTGGAACAGCTATGAGCATGCGTTCTTGGGATTCGGAAACATAGATTTCCCACGGAGCCAAACCCGCATATTTCAGTGGTACCTTGTCGAGGTCTACTGTGGCGCCGCAGCCGTACCGTTCAGCGGTTTCTCCGATGGCGCTTGACATGCCTCCGCCGCCCATATCGGTGATTGCTGAGGCAAGTTCGCGGTCGCGGATTTCTATGATGGCGCGCTTCACTTTTTCCTCTTCGATGGGGTCGGCGATTTGCACGGCGGGGCGGCTGACTTCTTCGGATTTCTCGGTGAGTTCTGCCGAGGCGAAGGTGACGCCGTGGATGCCGTCGCGTCCTGTTTTTCCGCCCGCCAAAATTAGCAGGTGTCCTGCTTTGGCGTTTTTCTTGTACTTCTTGAGGGGTAGAAGTCCGATGCATCCGCAGTAGACGACGACGTTGCCCGTGTAGGATTCATCAAAGTATATGGCGCCGTTGACTGTGGGGATACCCATGTTGTTGCCGTAGGCGCCGATGCCTGCGGTGACGCCCATGTAAACGTACTTGGGATGCTTAACTCCCGCGGGGAGCTTAGTGTAATCGTAATCTAAGGGTCCAAAACCTAAAACGTCGGTGCAGGCGATGGGGTCTGCCCAAACTCCCAAGACATCACGGATGACCCCGCCAACGCCCGTGGCTGCACCGCCGAAGGGTTCCACTGCGGAGGGGTGATTGTGGGTTTCAACTTTGGCGGCTATGCCGTAGCCTTTGTCGAAGCTGATGATTCCTGCGTTATCTTCAAAGACGCTTATGCACCATTTCGGGTTAAGTTCCTTGGTAACTTTGGATATGTAAGTTTTGAAGAGACTGTTGATTTCTTTGCTGTCTATTTTGATTTTTCCTTTGAAGGTTTTGTGGCAGCAGTGCTCGCTCCAAGTTTGCCCGAGAACCTGCAGCTCCACATCGGTTGGGTTGCGTTTTTTGGTTTTGAAGTAGGCTTGGATTTGCTTCATTTCTTGCAGGTTTAAGCCTAAACCGAGTTCGCTGCTTAATTCTTGGAGTTGCTGGTCAGTGGCTTTTTGAGTGGTGATTTCGTGCATGTGGAAGCTGGTGTTTGTGCGGAGGTAGAGGCTGCTGAGGGTCATTTTTGCTCCTCGATTGTGATTGTGTAGTTGTCTTTGGTTGGGTTCGCTAGGAGACGTTTTGCCATTTCTTCCGCTTTTGCCTTGGCGTCTTTTGCTGTGGTGGCTTCGATTTGGATGTTGTAGGTTTTGCTGACATTAACGGCGTCTACACTGTAGCCTAATTCTTTTAGAAGACGCTGGGTGGTGTTGCCTTCAGGGTCGGTGTGTCCTGGTTTGAGGCTGACTTCGATTTTGGCGCGGTATTTCATGTCTTAAGTGTTGAAGTGTTGAGATTTAAACGCTTTCGCCATTTCCTCGGCAAGTTTCATGTTAGGTTCAGTTTCTTGTTTTGGTGCTGAACAGTGACCTGCGGCGTGCCAACCACTTTGCCGATTTGCTCGGGGTGCGCGCCTGCTTTCTCTAGTGCATCTAGGGTTTTGTCTTTGTCGGTTTTGTCGACGATTATGCCAAAGCCCCAGCCCATGTTGAAGGTTTTGAACATTTCCTCGTTGGTGATTGTGTATCCCAGTTCAGCTGCGGTTTTCTGAAGCAAGCCAAAAATGGGTTGGGGTTTGAAGTTGTTGAATTGGAAACCTATGCCCTGTGAGTACTTTGCGAGGTTGTTGAATTTGAGGTAGGCATCTCCTGTGATGTGTACGGCGGCTTTGATTTTGACGGCTTCGGCGGCTTTGAGGAAGGGCTTGACGTAGATTTTGGTGGGTTCCAACATCTCACTGACTATGTCCCTGTTTAACCCATCGGGGATGTCGTGTGGACTGTATTTTCCGCCCCACTTTTTGAGAAGAATTTTCCTTGCCAGCGTGATACCGTTGCTGTGCAAACCGCTGCTGGGCAAGGCGATTATGGGGTCGTCGGGTTTGATACCGTACCCCGTGATGATTTTGTCTTTGGCAACTTGTCCTATGGCAGCAACTATCATGTCAAAGCCTGCACCTTCCGAGATGCCATTTATGATTTCCGCGACATCGCCTATTTCGCCGCTGACCACGGGACATTCGGATTGTTTTGCGCCGTCAGTTATGCCTTCGAGCCATGCCTTTACGAGTTTGGGGTTGCTGGCTTGTGCATGAATATTATCCGAAATGGCAAGCGGCGTGGCGCCTGAACGGATAACGTCGTTAACCGCCATGGC
>CALMWK010000079.1 GCA_937873375.1 Candidatus Bathyarchaeota archaeon | reverse complement strand
AACGTACCTTGTCTCACCTATTTTCTGCATATTGTATTTCTGCTTTTCGTATAATCCCATGCGCAATTTAATATTAGGGGCAGAACATGAATACAAACATGCAGGTTTTTATATGCAGATTCAATTAATACCCTAACGGAATAAGACACGGAGAAACTCGATGTCCGTGTCTTGGGCTTTAGCTATTGAAGAATAGTTATAACTAAACCTTTCTTGTACCTCTTTTAACCGTATAGTAACCGTTTAGAACGTCACAGCTATAACCCCCTCAAGATATAGAAGTTTAAAACTGCTTTTCCATTTATAGAGGGGGTAGGTTTTGGCAGAGCAGGTAGAGGTTCAGCCGTCATATTTGGAGCCTATTAGAAATAGTATGCAGAAACCTATGGGGGTAGGTCAGAACCACAAAAAAGGGTAGGGGGAGGGGGTAGGTGAAACGATAGAGTCCTATCAGAGGTCAAAAAACACATGACACAGGTTCTACAGATAATGAGGAGGGGCTAATAGTCGAAAAAGAGCAACAGTTCTCAAAACTAGGAAAATAAGAAAAGAGACTTTGTGAGCACGTTTTCGGGGTTTAGTGTCCGTTGCCGTTAGTTTCAGGCATCAGCTTAAGCGCACGCAATATTTTCTTGAACTCTTCTTCTTTCAGTGACGCACGTCTGCCGTTCGCGTAAATTTCCTTGACTTGCTCCACAACGGTGGCAACCTGCTCGTCTGTTGGAACCGCACCTGACAGCTCGGTGATTTTGTGTCTTATGCCGCCTTTGCCTGACTGCTTGCCTATGGTTAAGCGTCGCGTGTTACCCACCAACTCAGGCGGATAGGGCTCGTAAGTTAACGGGTCATTGATGATGCCGTGTGCGTGAATGCCTGACTCATGCGCGAAACCGTAATCACCCACAATTGCCTTGTTGGGCGGAACCACATAGCCTGTGGCTTTGCCTATGAAGTCTGCTATCTGCTTTAGCATCTGAGTTTTACCTTGGTACTTCATGACGCCATGGTGCAGGTAAAGGTTCAGCAGGACCTTCTCGGTTTCAGCGTTTCCAGCACGCTCACCAATACCCAAGTAGGATGTGCTCGCGTAAATTTTGTCCCAAACGCCATCCGCAGCACGAATCGCAGCCATCGTGTTCTCCACAGCGTTCCCAAAATCGTCGTGCGCATGAATCTCCAACGCTTTAATTCGCGTTTCCTTTTTCAGCGCCTTCACTTTGGCAGGGATACCGTTCACCACAGGTGCATCAGGATCAGACAAACCAATGCCGACGGTGTCACAAACCCGGTAGCATTCAGCCCCAGCATCAGCCACTGCATTAACCCACTTCTTCTCAAACGTCCAATCTGCACGTGTGCTGTCCTCACCGTGAACAAACACCCTCAAACCATGATCCTTAGCAGCATACTCCACAACGTCCACAACATTCGCTAACAACTGCTCATCGGTCTTGTCTGGCCACTTAGCTTTAAAGTGAATATGCGAAACTGGATGGGAAATGCCTACTTCTTGGAAGCCCAAATCTATGGCGCTGTCTATGTCTTCTTTAACTGCTCGGCACCAAGCCGCAACCCTGCAGTCCAACTTTAAATCATGAATCAGTTTGGCTGCTTTCTTGTCAGGCTCCTGATAATGAAACACCTCAAGCCGCTCCACTCCTACATCACAAAGAAACTGCGCGATTTTTGCAGCATCATTGGGTTTTACTGCTAAACCGGGCATTTGGATGCCGTCTCTTAGCGTGGTGTCGTCTATGATGGGCTCTGTTTTTAGTTTGGGCATTTTAAAGAAAAAATCTTCCAACTTCATTTTTTTAACGACTCTGGTTATTGTTTTGACTTATTTTATGTAATGCTAACACACTTCGGATTAATCGTTGATAAATGTTTCTGCACAGTTTTTGTAAATTTGTCCAATTAAGAATGTTACTGAAATATGAACTGTCTTGTCTTTCAAAAGTCAAAAACTTTACATTAGTAAACATGAGGCACTGAGGCAAACCCGCAACTAACTGAACAAAAAACTCAGCAAAATACACAACAAAAAAGCCGTTTTCAAGCTTTCAACTGTGCATGCAACGCCTTAATTGTGCCCGAAACCGCCAAAACATGCACTGCCGCTTCCTTACCCGTAACAGAGGTAATTGAAGCCAAGGCAGTTCGCACATTATCCATAGCCGCCAAATTAGTACGCAACACAGCCAGCTTCTCTTGGGCATCATAATGTATCAAAGCAAAACTTGTCAAGCTCGCACCATACTCGCCGTAAAGCTTCGTAACAGCACCCCAAACCGCATCCATAAACTCTTTCTGGCTGGGCACACACTCCGAATCCAGCTGCAACGCAAGGTAACGACGTTTAATTCTCTTCAACAGTCTGTCCCTTCCTTAATCAAGCGTATTCCAGGCGCCACAAAACTGCCGCTGAGCTTTTCTCTGTTCCGCCGAACAATCGTCAAGGGGTTCTGGGAAACTGCTTCCAAAGCAGAAACACCTTCTAAACTGAACAGTGAAGCTAACGCCGCCATCTCCCTTGGCTTCCTCAGAAGCATCAGGTTGGAGACGCCGCTGGAAACAACAACAGGCATATGGTAGTCTTTGGCTACTTGGATTTCTCGCCTAAGACAAGAAAGCAATCGCACTCGTGCGGGTCCCTCCAACACAAGCAATGGCTTAACATCAATTTCCAAAGTTGCAAGACCGTTACTGGCAAGTTCTGCTTCTGCCCTGTCAAAGAACCTGTCACGGTAATCCAGCAGGGGAAAATTGAGCAGGTCCACTCTGCGGTCTTTGGCTGCTTGCCTAGCCACTTCTTTGCTTTCACAGAGTGTGCAGACGACTTCGAATTTGCGTCTGAACTTTCGCAGCAAAACAAGCAGTTCGTTTTGGTTTCTGGGACGCAAATCTATGCGTGAAGCAAAGTCTAATCCTGCTGTTTTACATAGGTTGCGGAGTTGCTCGGTTTCTTCGGGGTGCGTTTGCGGGTTGCTGGGCACAGAAATTAGGGTGTATCCTAATGCTGCTGACTTCTGGATTGCTCGTGTGGTTGCTGTGGGGTCTTTGCTGTTTAGGCGCAGGTGCAAATCAACAAAGGCTCGCTTCATGGGAGTAGTCCTGCTTTTTGGCACAGCTCCATTATCTGTTGTGGGGTTTTGTTTTTAAAATGTATCTTGAAGTGTATAGGGTCGTTTGTCGCCAATTTTAGCGTGCCCAGATAGGCGTTTTGCTTGTTGAATCTGAGGTACAGGTTGTGTTTTTCGATGTGCTGTTTGAGTTCTTCGCTGAGGGTTTCTTTGTCCAGTGGACTTAGGTCCTGAGCGATTTTCGCAAGAGCATCTGGCAATGTTGGTTTGTCGGTGAGTTTGGTTTCGTAGAATATTATGGGGTTACCGTGGTGTCCTGTGACTTCGTTTTTTGTGAACTTTATGTCTGCGGCTAGTGCTTCGGGCAGAGTGTTGCGTATGGCTGTTTGGACTTTTTCAGGGTCTTCGGTGGCGTGAGAAAAAACGGTTATGGTTATGTAAGCTATGGGATATTTGGAAGAAGACAAATGGGGCACCGCACATTTGAATAATGGCGGTTTTAGTTTTTAGGCTTTTTCGTGCTTTCAGCTGCAGGCTTGGGTTTGGCTTGGGTTTTGGCTTTTGCCGCGTGCGCTTTAAGAGTGCTGACGTTTTCTTCGTGTTTGGATTTGCGTTTGCGGTCTACTCGTATGCCAAGTTTGCGTGCGTCGCCAGCGTTTAGCCCTGCTTCTTTAAGTTCGTCTGGGCTGAAGCCTTTGCCTTCGCGTTCTTTGCCGCTTTGGGCAGTGATAATGGGGATTATGTGGTGCATACTACTTACCTCCCTTTGCTTGGTGGTCACCGTGGACACCTGTGTTGCCGAATTTGCGGCTTGGCCGAGTCTTTTCTGAGCCTCTTCCACGGTGGTGCAAGCCTCGGACGTTTTTGCCTGCGCTGGTTAAGCTGCGGTGTGCTCGGCGGGTGTGTTGGTTTTCAGTGATCCAGTTGATGGTTTTGTCTGATTTGATGACTGGGTGGTTTGGGTCTACAAGTATGACTTCGAACCATTTGTGGCGTCCGTCTTCTCCAACCCAGTAGCTGTTCAAAACCTCAGTGTTTGGGTATTTACGGCCTGCACGTTCCTCAGCGATTAATCTGAGACTTTTTGCTGGTTTGAATTGTTTAACACCCATGCGTTTGGGTCTGCGTCCTGACCTTGGGCGTAACTTTCGCAAGTTGCCTCTGCGGACGCTTACGCGTACGACTATGAAGCCTTGTTTGGCTTTGTAACCTAGCTTTCTTGCTCGGTCTAGTCTTAGGGGTCGTTCTACACGGGTTACCGTGTGTTGTTTGCGCCATTCGATTAAGCGTTGGCGCATGAGCTCCTCAAGGAAGCTTTTTTCTGGTTTCGCCCATTCTTTGGCGATGTATTTGTATGCCATGTGTGTTTTTCACCTTATAGTTTGTGTGTTTGCTGTTTTGCGGTTCAGCCCTAAGGCCACATCCCATCGGACTCTGTGGTCCGCCAACAAAGTGTGAGAGTAAAACTTGCTGGTGGAACATAAACCTTTCCAGCTAAGCAATGCAGGATGATGATGGTTTTGTTGCTCGGAGCAGACTATAGCCCCTTATTTATAGAATTTAACATGTTTTTTGACCCTTAGTAGGGTGCCCTACGTTTCTGCTACCCCTCCCCTCTATCGTTTCTGCAATGATTGGATATTAGGCTCCAAATATGACGGCTAACTAAAAAGAGAAAACAGAGGCTGAAAAAGGAAAAGAAAAGTTGGTGGCGTTTTAGGCTGGTTTGTAGAATTTCTCTTTTGGAGCGCCACAGATGGGACATTTCTCTGGAGCTTCGCCCTCCACCGTGTTGCCGCATACTCCGCAAACGTAGTAGTCAACTTTCGCCAGCTCTTTTTTGCTTTTCAGGGCGTCGATGGCTTTCTGGTACAGCTTCGCGTGAACCTGCTCCACCTTGTTTGCCACATCAAAACTCCAAGTCGCCTGCTTGTTCCCCTCCTGCTTGGCAACGGCTATGTATTCGGGGTACATTTTTTGGAACTCAAACGTTTCCCCATTAACCGCGGCAGCCAAGTTTTCCATGGTGGATTTGACTTCGCCCGCGATTCTGATGTGGTTTAGGGCGTGCACGGTTTCTGCCTCGGCAGCTGCACGGAAAAGTTTGGCAGCTTGCGTGTAACCTTCTTCCTCGGCTTTCTGCGCAAACGCAAGGTATTTCCTGTTGGCTTGGGACTCGCCTGCGAAAGCGTCTTTGAGGTTCTTGTCAGTTTTAGTCATACAAAATCTCCTGAAATAACGTTATCCAAAGGTCAGTTATAAGCTCTACTAACGCGCAAACTGCAGAGTATGGAGAAGCAAACGGAAAATGACTGAAATAGATATAACGACGACAACTCATACTACGCGCAATACAACATCTCAAAAGTGAAACTGTAGGATGAAAGACCCACACCATGACGAATGGAAATCTGTCGACCATGCCCTAGCGTACTTGGCTCGCGCCGACAAACTGCCACACAGAACCGAAGGCGAAAAAGTCCTGCTCGACCAGATACCGCCAGATGCCAAACGCATCCTCGACTTAGGAACAGGAAACGGAAGACTGCTTGCCTTGGTGAGAATTGGTAGACCAAACTCGGAAGGCGTCGCGTTAGACTACTCCGAACCCATGCTCGCTGAAGCAAAAAAACGCTTTGCAGCAGACAAAAACGTCAAAATCTTCAAGCATGACCTCAGCCAGCCCCTCCCCTCTGAACTTGGAAAGTTTGACGCGGTGGTTTCAAGCATAGCCATTCACCACTGTACGCACCCCCGCAAGCGCAAGCTGTACCGGGAAATATTTGATTTGTTGAACCCCACGGGCGTTTTCTGCAACTTAGAGCATGTGTCTTCGCCAACGGAGACGCTGCATGCGAAGTTCCTGGGTTTCGTTGGTCAAACTCCTGAGACAGAGGATAAATCAAACAAACTGCTCGACGTTGAGACCCAACTTCGGTGGCTCAGAAAAATCGGGTTCACAGATGTCGATTGCCACTGGAAATGGCTGGAATTGGCACTTCTTGTCGGTGTCAAGGCCTGATTTGTGGGAAAACGAAGCTGGGGCAGTCTCCAGTAAGTTCATCTTGAAAGCTGAAGGGTAAACTGGATGGAAAAGTAAAGTATATAGGAACGAATCACCCTTGGAGAGGTGACTTTTTTGGTGATTAAAATGGAACACCTTTCAATCAGTAAAACCGAAGGTATAAAATCTTTCACCCTGCCAAAACTGCCATACGACTACAAAGCCCTCGCGCCCTACATGTCCGAGGAACAACTCAAACTACACCATGACAAACACCACCAAGGCTACGTGAACGGAGCCAACGCCATCTTTGAGAAACTGGACAAAGCCCGAAAAGAAAACACTGACCTTGACGTGAAAACCACGCTTAAAGACCTCTCGTTCCACATCGGCGGACACCTCCTGCACAGCACCTTCTGGGATAACATGGCGCCTCCAGGCAAAGGCGGCGGGAAACCAGGCGGTGCCATAGCCGACGTAATCAACAAGGAGTTTGGAAGTTTTGAACGCTTCAAGGCAGAGTTCTCAAAAGCAGCCGCCAGCGTGGAAGGCTCAGGCTGGGCAGTGTTAGCTATGCAGCAGTGCGTTGACAGGCCGCTGATTATGCAGGTTGAGAAGCACAACGTCAACGTTTACCCTGGCTTTCGGATTCTCATGGCGCTGGATGTTTGGGAGCACGCGTACTATGTGGATTACAGGAATGACCGCGGCAAATTCGTGGAAGGTTTCTGGAGTGTAGTCAACTGGGACTATGTCAACAAAGTTCTCAAACTCGTAAAGTAAACTCTTCTTTAACCTAATCCATTTTTTCTTTTGTCAAAAACTTTTTTTATGCAAGAAAAGTAGGAAAGCGCCGAGCGGAGTCAGCGCGCTGCGGCAGTTTCTATGGAGGTGTTATTTTTATGGCTGCTGTGGGGCACTGGGTCTCGCAGGCTAAGCATTGTATGCAGTCGTTTTGCCGCACTGGGTCAGATTTCTTCTCGCCACTAGGCGTTTCTGCCCAGTCGTAAAGCGACACGGGGCAAACGTCTATGCAGACGCCATCGCCAGTGCAGACATCCCAGTCTACCGCAACATTCTCGCCATGTATGCCATATTTGTTTGGGGGTTCTACTGGTCCCCAGACTTTGTGACCGTTATGTTCGCCTACAACTTTTCGGTTGGTTTGAAAATCAGGGTCTATCGGCAAAAACTTTCACCATCTCTAGTGCAGGTAAAACTGAAAATATTAGGCTTTCTATTTTATGGTATTATCAAAGGTTATCTCAAAGTACTTAAGCAGTTCCAAAGCAAGATGGATATGGTTAAAAAGGACCCGTGCAACTTCAGCGCGGCATTTTACATAATGAAGAAAGTAGATTAAAAAAGGGCACTAAGAGAAGCCAATTACACTTTTTGGTTAGCCTTTTTTAATATTCACTTCAAAATTATATATACAAATTTGAGCGCATAGAGAATTGGTTGTAGAGAAAAATGAGCGGTCAAAGGGTAGCAAAAACAGAATATGGTAATTGGGTTACAAAGAAAATTATCTACCTGTCCGGTTTTGTAGGTTTTGTGTTTTTGGGTTTGGGGCTTATTTTCTGGGTTTTGGTCATTCCTGCTGTGTTATTCTTTCTGGTGTCTGCGTATTTTTTGTATGTTAGGTACCAGTTTTCTCCTCAAGGAGGAAATGTGCAAGACCGTATCTGGGAATTGGTTTTGGCTAATTTGGATTGGAATGGAGAAGGAAAGGCACTTGACATAGGTTGCGGAAACGGGGCGCTCACAGTCAAGCTTGCTAAAAAATACACCAAGGCGCACGTTATTGGAATTGATTATTGGGGGAAAAAGTGGGAGTATTCAAAGAATACCGGTGAAAGGAATGCAGAGATTGAGGGGGTAAGTGAGCGTGTGACATTTCAGAAAGCCAGTGCTGTGTCGTTGCCGTTTGACGATGGGTATTTCGATGCGGCTGTAAGCAATTTTGTGTTCCATGAGGTCAGTGATGCAAAAGATAAGCGAGAAGTTATTCGTGAAGCATTACGGGTTGTCAAGAAGGGAGGAAAATTTTCGTTTCAAGATGAGTTTCTAGTCAAGCAGCTTTTCGGCGACATCGAGGATTTAATTGAGACCATCAAAAGTTGGGGGATAAGCAAAGTGGACTTCGTTCAAACCCGAGATGCAGATTTTATTCCACGTGCGTTGAAGCTGCCGTTTATTCTGGGAACTATAGGCATTATCAGTGGAGAAAAATGACTTGAGTCTTTTTGGAGTACTATAGCCCTCAGTCGCCATAGCAACATTTCGCGCAACCACCCCCTTTTTCAGTTGATGGTTCTCCACAAAACATTTTGGCTTTAAAACGCATAATGGTTTGTATGGCTAAATACAATTTGCCGCGGGGTATGCGATACGCAACGCTTGACGAACGCAAAAAGTTTTACACCTCAGAGTTTGACCTAGAAAAAGTTGCCGCGTGGTTCAAAGGGCAAACAGGCAAAGTCAAGTTCGCCGTCATTATCGGTAGACATACCAAAATTTACCCTGAAGAGTACAGCGAAGATGCGGACACCACCATAATCATCGACGAATACAAGAGCCTAAGTGAAGTGCGCAGCCAGATACTGGAGTTCCTGCCCGAAGCAGTTTACTACGACCGAAACGTCTACGGCGAAAACGACCAAATAACAGGGCAAGAATTAGCTTTTGACTTAGATCCAGAAAACATAACCTGCCCAGTCCACGGCACGTTGGCTGATAAAATGAAGCGGGGGCAAGGCTTAAGCTTCTGCAACATCGAATTGGACATGGTTAAGCATCAGGCTATAGGTTTGTTTGAGTATTTGGAGAAGCAGTTTTCGCATTTACAAATTGTCTACTCTGGCAGGGGCTTCCACATTCATGTCTTTGACAAAGAAGCTTATGCGTTGAGCACTGAAGAGAGGCAGAAAATTGCAGAAACCGTGAAGGCAGAAGGTTTTGAGATTGATGAGTGGGTGACTGCGGGGGAAATGCGGTTAATTCGTTTGCCCTACAGCCTGCACGGTTTAGTTTCTAGAATAGTTGTGCCGTTAGAGAAAAGCGAGATTGAGAAGTTCGACCCAGTCAACGACCCGCGTTGCACCCCCCGATTTCTACGAGGGTAGCGCGATTATTTCTTTTTGACTTCTGTGGCTTTCTTCTCTTTCTTCGCGTAATATTGCTCTTTCTTCTTTTGTTCCTCTGCTTTCTTTTTAGCTGCTGCCATAACAATCACCAAATATCACTATGAAGTGTGGAGGATAAAAGATTTCCGACCCCTACAAGCATTGAAAGGTTTATTTGGCTTCTCCGTGTCTTTTATAGTCAAAGAGGCAGTTTTATGGAACAATTTGATGTACTCGTAATTGGCACAGGCTCAGGAATGAATGTCGCCTCCGCCGCCGTAGGCAACGGCTTTCGAACCGCCGTCGTAGACAATGGACCTATGGGTGGAACCTGCATAAACCGCGGTTGTGTCCCCTCAAAAATGCTCATTTACCCCGCAGACGTCACCGCACTCATCAAAGAAGCAACGAAAATAGGCGTGAATGCCGCCGTTAACTCGGTTGACTTCCAGAACATAATGACCCGCATGCATACACTGGTCAGGGAAGATACAGGGGCGCAAGCGCACGGTGTTGAAGAGACGCCGAACATGAAGTGGTTCAAAGGCACAGGCGAATTCATCGGAGATTACACCCTCAAAGTGGGCGACACCACCATAACTGCCAAAAAGATTTTCATTGTTTCAGGCGCAAGAGTCGGCGTGCCCAAAGTCAAAGGCATCGACAAAGTAGCTTACCTCACCAGCGACACCGTGTTGGAGTTAGAGGAGCCGCCGAAAAGCCTAATCATCATGGGCGGAGGCTACATCGGCGTCGAGTACGGACACTTCTTCTCAGGCATAGGCACAAAAACCACCATAATCCAGCGCCCCCCAAGAATTCTGCCAGAAGAGGAAACTGAAATTTCTGATTTGCTAAAGCTGGAACTGCAGAAACGTATAGACATATTCACGGGTTACGAGGCTGTGGAAGTTAAGCAGCAGGGCAACGCCATAGTGGTGGTTGCTAAGAACCGCGCAGACGGCACCCTCAAAGAGTTCACCGCAGACGCGTTGATGGTTGCCACGGGCAGAGTTCCCAACTCCGACCTCCTCAAACCCCAGAAAACAGGCGTGAAGCTGGATGAGCGGGGCTACATCAAAGTCAACGAGTACCTTGAAACGAGCAAGAAGAACATTTACGCGTTCGGCGACGCCATCGGCAAATACATGTTCAAACACGTTGCCAACTACGAAGCAGGCTTAGCGTGGCACAACAACGTGCACGACCACAAAGCCAAAGTAGACTACACCGCAGCGCCCCATGCAGTTTTCACTCACCCACAAGTAGCATCCGTGGGGCTGAAGGAGGCGGAAGCGAAGCAGGGACACAAAATCCTAGTAGGCACAGCTCTGTACAAGGACACGGCTATGGGCGCTGCCATGGGAGAACCCGTGGGCTTTGTGAAAGTCATCGTGGAGCAGGAAACCTTCAAAATCTTGGGCGGGCACATCATCGGTCCTGAAGCTTCTATGCTTGTTCAGGAAATTGTGAACGCGATGAACACGGAAGAAAAAACTTTCGCATCCATAATC
>CALMWK010000078.1 GCA_937873375.1 Candidatus Bathyarchaeota archaeon | reverse complement strand
GCTTGGGATGAGCATCAAAGCACCCTACTTGGATCCCTTGTTTATGGATTGGGCAAAGAAACTGCCGATTAAGCTGAAAATTAACTTTACTGACGGCGTGAAATACGGCAAATGGATACTACGCAAAGCATACGAAGACGTAATCCCCAAAGACATAATTTGGCGACCAAAAGCCCCACTGGAAGCAGGAACAGGAACCGAAGTTCTCCGAACGTTCTTTAACGATGTGTACACCGAGGAAGAGTTCGAAGCAAAGAAGAAAGCTATTCTTGAAGAGGATGAAGTGAAAATCCAAGACAAAGAGCAGCTGCTTTACTACGAGTCTTTCAGGAAGAAGTTCGGCAAACCCAAAGACGTCTACCCAGACAACGGCGGAATTCAGTGCCCCTACTGCAAGAGCTACATAAAAACAAAGATTCAGTTCTGCAAAATCTGCGGCGCCTACCCAATCTAAACTTTCTCGCCCCTTTTCTGAGGGGTCTTGTTCTTTTTTCTTAGAAAGACTTAATTCCGTATTTGTTTTTGTCATTTAAAGCAAGAAGGAGTTGAACCGCGCTTGGCTAGACTATCTGACCTTAAGCTTGCCATGGGCACAAGCATATTCATAGCGTCGTTCATATTTGGTCTTTTCATATTTGCCATACTGTTCCTTTTGCAGCTTGACTTAACGTCTGGCTTAATTTTCGCCTTACTTGCCACAGGCGCTTTCGTGCTACTCCAGTACTTAGTCGGTCCAACCATAGTCAGCGCCACCACCCATCTACATTATGTGCAGCCCGGCGAAAACCCGTGGCTTGAATCCACCGTAAAAGAACTAGCTGACAAGAGTGGTTTGCCAATGCCCAAGCTTGCTATAGTGCCTAACAACACGCCAAACGCTTTCACGTATGGTCGAACCGCCAGCAGCGCTACGTTAGCTGTGCATGAAGGTCTTTTGAGGAACTTGAATAAAGATGAAGTTAGAGGCGTAATTGCTCACGAGTTAGGTCACATTAAGCATAAGGATTACATTGTGATAACAGTGCTGGCTGCGCTTCCCATGATAGCGTACATTGTGGCGCAAGTCGCGTTCAGGGCGGGTATGTTCAGCGGATATGCCCGAAGAGGACGAGACAAGGACAATTCAGGCGTCATATTACTGGTGATTGGTGTAATCTCGTTTGTGATTTACATAATTTCATTTTTGAGCGTCATGCGGCTGAGTCGACTTCGCGAGCATTATGCTGACTCCTACTCCGCATACTTAACTGGCTCTCCAAGAAACCTAGAAAGTGCTCTGTCAAAAATCACTTACGGCTTGTCCATTGCACCTAACGCAGCAGCCGAAGCCCGAACCTTCTACATTGAGGACCCCGCTATGGCGAAGCAGGAAATCCAGATGATTATGGAGAACAAACAGGAGTACGATTTGGACCATGACGGCGTTTTGGACGAGCGTGAGTTGCAGTTAGCCATGGAGAAAGAAGCGAAGTCCACGTGGAACCAGTTGAACAGCCTGTTTGCTACGCACCCGCCAACGTTTAAGCGGATTCTGCTGCTGCGCGAGATTGAAAACGAAATGGACACGGGCAAATACACAACCGACCGCGTTTACGCGCATGTTTAGTTTCATTTTTTTCTCTCAATTTTAGTCTGCTGACTGCTGGTTTTAGGGTGGGAAAGTGCGAACGTTATGCGAAGACTAATATTTGTGCGCCCGCGATTATTGCTCAGTAACTGGAAAGTGACAACGGATGCAATATTGCCCTGAATGCGGCGGCGAAATGAAGTACAATATAGCTACCAAGCAGCAAATCTGTAAGAGCTGCGGGTTATCTGTGTCACAGCAGGAACTCATGGAGCTTAAAGAGAAAAATCGTCCTCCAGAGGAAACCGCTGATGAGATTCGGGAGAACCGCAGAAAAGAATACTTGAAGTGGTATCTGAGCAAGAAGTAGTAGCCGCTTAAGAAGAGCGAGTCAAAGTTTTTGTCAGCCCTCACTCTGCACGGGTCTTTTCTTGAGAACATTAATTAGAACAGTCAGTTTACTCTATTCCAACCTACCCCATCATTGAAGGTGAATCTATGGTCGCGGATATGGAGATAGTTTGCATAGGCAACGAACTGCTCATTGGGAAAGTTGTTAACACAAACGCCAGCTGGCTGGGCAAATATGCTACAAGCCTTGGCATAGCTGTGAAGCGGATAACTATATGCGCTGACGACGTGCCCGAAATCGCTGTTGTGCTTCGTGAAGTTTTGAGTCGGAAACCGCGGTTTGTGGTGACCACTGGCGGTTTGGGTCCAACGTTTGACGACAAGACCCTGCAAGGAATCGGCGAGGCGTTGCATCGGAAACTTCAAGTTGACCCTGAAGCCTTCAGGATGGTTCAAGAGAAATACGCAGAGTACGCCAAGATGCGCAACATGGACGTGGGTGAGGTGACGGCGCCGCGAGTTAAAATGGCAACCCTCCCCGAAAAAACCAAGGCTCTTTTGAATCCTGTGGGCGCTGCGCCTGGTGTTCGCGTTGACTTGGACGGGACGGTTTTGGTGGCTTTGCCGGGCGTGCCCAAAGAGATGGAAGCAATCTTCGAAGCCTCAGTTGTACCTTTGCTACGGGAAGCAGCGGGTGATGTTGGTTTCTATGAGAAGAGCATCTACGCAGATAATGTCATGGAGTCAGTTTTGGCCCCTCTGATTGACAAAGTCATGCAGGATAACCCGTTTGTTTATATAAAGTCACATCCAAAAGGCAGAGAACACAAACCGCATATGGAGCTGCATTTTTCCACTTTCGCTAAGAGTTCGGAGAAGCCACAGGAGCGGCTGGAGAGGGCTGCGGTTCAGCTTGCAGGTTTGATTGAGGCGAATGGCGGTAAAGTGTTTTTTGATTTGCTGAACCGTTGAGGTTTCTGTTGATAGTTATTTGGTATTCGTAAAGGCAATAAGGTAGTCTGCGGGAAAGTATTGGGGCGTGAGGGAAATGAAAAGCAAGCTTACCGCGTTATTATTTGTCACGTTAATTTCGTTAATGTTTTTCTATGCGGCAACACCATGCTCCGCTGTGGACGGCACAGTCTCGTATCAGCTTGTCAACCAAGACGACGGAACATACACGCATACACTCAACGTGGTAATTCCACAATCTCTCACAGACTATTACAACGGTTTGAGCCACAGGGCAGCTTCAGCTGCTGATTTCCCCAAGTTTGTCACACCATACGCTTTGAAGCCAATAGCTGATTGTCTGCGGCAAATCTACCCTGACGATGAAGACTTCACCAACGGGGTTCTTGTGCTTATCCACCAGATACCTTATGAAGAGGTTTTGCCAGCGTATTACCCAGCTGAAACCTTGCTTCGCAA
Organism: Candidatus Bathyarchaeota archaeon; assembly: GCA_937873375.1. GTDB lineage: Archaea > Thermoproteota > Bathyarchaeia > Bathyarchaeales > Bathycorpusculaceae > JADGNF01. Next base: position 2,124 of record CALMWK010000078.1, on the reverse strand, counting down.
CAGCGGCGACTGCGACCTCATGTCCTACATCGGCGCGTCAATCCTGATGGCAGGCGGCTTAGATGTTGTGCTTTTCCACTACCCAACCGAGGAACACATGAACATCGGAGTACACCTCGCCACCAAACCAAACGACGCACGACTGCCCGTTACATTCCTCCAGAACAACGGCGTTACATACTACGTTGCTGAGAGCACCAGCACAAACTGGCAAGAAGGCTGGCGAGTCGGAGAATGCCCAGATGACCTGAAAACCGCCCCTGCAAGCATAATCACGCTTGAAAACAGCGAACAAATCGCACCAGGACAAGTTTCCGCAAGCTTCAGAAAACTGGACCCGACAGCGCTGGGACTGGAAGTTTCATCGATTATAACCATCCAGGGAAGCATGCTTACTCTGCGAGGACAGATAACACCCGCTGTACCAAACGAGAAAGTAACAGTTTACTGGAGTCCCAACGGCGCACCATGGGCAGTGCTTACCACCACGGTGACACAGTCAAACGGAAAATTTGAATACACATGGAAACCCGCGACATCAGGTTTCGTAGACATGTTGGATGTACGCGCAAGCTGGACAGGCAACCAACAGTACGCAGGCAACACAAGTCAAACCAAAAACTCCACAATCCTGTCTTTTCTCATGTTGATTGCCCTAATTGTGCCAGTTGTGGTAATTGTGGTGAGCGTAGTTGCAGTTGCGGTGCGGAGAAGAAAAACAAAACCACTCGAGGACACAATGCCAACTAACGCGATTTCAGCCCCAGAGCAGCCAACACCGTAATCAAACCTGTGCTTGCTTCTAACTGACCGCGGGTTAAATTTTGCTCTTAATGTTGATAGGACAAGTTTTAACCCTCATATTTGGAGCCTATTAGAGATTCTATGCAGAAACCTATAGGGAAGTTACTATGTGACTGCTTTTATCTAATTAGGTTTTTTACAGTTAGAACGTGTGATACACAAACTTTTAGAGGGATAATCACCAACAGAGAGGTGAAGACTTAATGAGCAATAACGACTGGACAAACGACAAGTACGTCAAAAATTGGTTTGAACTGTTAGGCAATGAAAGAACAATTAAGAATTACAAAAACGATTTTCCTAAATTCTTAGCCTTCATTCAAGAAACAACACCATGCAAAACACCAACGGACATAATCAATTCACGATTAGAACACCTAACGACTAACGACCTCTTGAAACGTAGATATTGGGAACAGCAAATAATCAAGTACAAAAACAGCTTAGAAGAAAAAAACCTCAGAATGGCAACTGTCCACGGCCACATAAGAACGATAATGTCATTTTTCTCTAAGAACGGGGTTAAGTTGCTTTTCAGTCGTGGCGAACTAAAAATCAATCCCTCAGAAAAAGACAAAGTAGATTCTGAATGGATTCCCGACAATGGCACAGTAAGGATTCTTTACCGATTATGCGATAACGCAAGAGACAGAGCAATTTTGTTAACGCTGTATCAGAGTGGCTTTTCAGAGATTGACGTTGCTAACATGCAAATAGAGAATTTTCCATTCTACGATGATAGCGGAAATTGGCAAATTCCAAGCACTGAGGATTTATACCACAAGCGAAGGCGCGAAAAAACTAACCAGTGGCAACAAACATGCATAAGCAAAGAAGCCTTAGAAGAAATAAGAATAATGCTACAGTCCAGAGGTTTCCCACAAAAAGGCTACTTGTTCGTGAGTTTCAGAGACCAACAGTTAGGCGTTAGAGGCATAAACGATATGCTGAAAACGGTAGTCACTAAGGGCTTTAACGGAAAAGCGAAAGAGTGGAAAACTAAGCACTTACGAGACGCTTTTATGAATGGCTTACATCAAGGCAAGGTAACACAAGAAGTTAAAGACGTAATGGTCGGACACAAACGTCAAGGCGCAAGGGATGATTATGCAATTACAGAGTTAACCGTTAAGACAGCTTACGCAGAGGCTTTCAAGTACCTGACCATTAACGGTTACGGTTCGCAATCAAGAAAACTTGAAGAATTAAGCGGACAAGTGCAACAGTTAAACATGCAGAACGCTGCTTTAATGCGGATGCTTGGCACGGTTGTTACACCCGAACAAATGAGGGTTTCAATTTTGGAAGCCGCAAAAACTT